>JAFDAW010000047.1 GCA_019313605.1 Deltaproteobacteria bacterium | reverse complement strand
GAGGTCGACGTGACCGACCTGCTCGTAGGCGTCGACCAGCAGGTTGCTCGCCGTCGTGTAGTTTGGATCCGAGTGAGCGACCTGCTGCAAGCTTCTGATCGCGAGTTCCCAATCTTCGCGATCGATCGCGACCTGCGCCGCTTCGAGCGGGAGGCCCCGGCGATCCAGCGCTGCAGTCCAGCGGGCGATGTCCTCGGCCTCGCTGTAGCAATCCACCGCGGTGTCCAGTCGGTTGGCTCGCTCGTAGGCTTCACCCGCTTTCGAGTACTGGCCGTCTGCACGCCACATCTCACCCGCGCGCGCGGGGTCTCCGGCTTCTTCGAAGAGCTCAGCGGCCCGGTCGAATCGATTCAGGGCGCCGTGGATTTCGGCGGCTTCGATTGCGTGCCCACACGCCTCGTAGTGTTCGGCAGCGGTCTCGTTCTGGCCGCGTTCGTGGTGGAGCCGCGCGAGAATCAGGTGAGCGACCTTCTCCTGCCCGTCGCGTTCGAGGATCCGGGCGGCGGCGCTCACGTCTCCGTGGAGGTACGGCTCGACCGCCGGAGGGCAGCCGCTGAAGAGGATGTGGTCGCGGCTCCCGAGATCGACCTCCATGTTGATCGGCTGATAGGAGGCGATCTCGAGTTCGTGCTCCGTCACGCGATCGCCACTTCCGATGATCAGGACGTGTTTTCCCTGTGTCAGCGAGAGGCGAGCCGTGGCTCCGCGCGCGTAGCGCAGCGACCCCGGAGTGCCGCGCAGCGCGACGAGTGCATCGGGTACGGGGCGGCGCTCCCAGATGACGTTGACGTCGAGTGTGCACTCGCTCGGGTGGAAGTCGAAATCGAGGCGCTCTGTGTGGCCGCGGCGAACCCGTACGTTCTGCTCGACGAGATGAGTGGCGAGGATCTTTTCGCCATCGAGAGGTTGGAGGTAGCCGTAGACCATCACGACGTAGCTTCGCGCCTGCAGATCCCGAAAGCGCGTCTCTCGGGCCACCATGGTGTGCTCGAAGCGAGTTGCCGCACTCGCCTCGCGTCTGGTGCGGTCTGGATCCATCGCGTTCGCGATCCGCTGATGCGAGATCGCCGTTTTTCGTTTCGATACGCGGACGTTGAAGGTTCCGCGCAGGTCTGCGGGATAGTTGATGCTCACCGATACGTCGCCGCATCCACGAATCTTTTTGAGGATCAGCAGCGCGAGGAGCACCACGAACAGCAGATCGAGGAAGGCGACCTCGATATCGCGCGTCCATCTTCCCGCGCGCAGATCGGTGAGAATCCGATCGGGCTCTGTGGGGATGACGTGATCTGCCGACCACACGAGGGCCCGATTCATCCCGAATTCGATCCGCTCGCGGAGGGTTAGCGAGGGCATCGGAGCTGGAGCGATCTCTCTCGCCGGCGGGAAACTGGTTTGTGTTTCCGCTGCGGGCTCCGGTTCAGTGGGCGCCGCTTGTTCGGCGGGCTCGGCCCGGGGGCCCAACACCGAGTCGATCTCCGCCATCAGTGCTTCGTACTCTGCGTCCGAACGTTCGAGGGTCGAATCGCCGGGGCCGGGGTCGGGCTGGGCGAGGGTTGGCAAAGGATTCGCGGCGAAGGCGAACCCCCAGAGCGCGGTCGCAAGAACGACCCTGACCGAACGGTGAAGATGCATGGCTACAGAGCCATCATCGGCCCCGCGTAGCTGCCGGTTGAGTGCGTATCGGACCGAGCGTTTCAGATCCGAAGTTGCCGGTTTATGAGCTCACTGTGCCGAGCTGGGAGGGCGACCGCCCGAAGCGCACGGTCTCGGCGATCTCGTGGAGCATCTTTTCGGTTTCCTCCCAGCCCACGCAGGCGTCCGTGATCGAGACTCCGCGCTTCAGGGGGCCGCCCGGCTGCCAGACCTGCCGGCCCGGTTCCAGATTGCTCTCGATGAGCAGGCCCATGATCGCTGGGTTTCCAAGTCGGACCTGATCGAGGACCTCGCGGCAGACGAATCCCTGGCGGCTGTGGTCCTTGCCCGAGTTGGCGTGGGAGCAGTCGACCATGACCGTGCGGGCGAGGTCCTGGCCGGCGACGCGCCCGGCAGCCTCGCCGACGAACTCGGAAGCGAAGTTCGGCCCCGCCACGCCGCCCCTGAGGACGATATGGCGATCGGGGTTACCCCGGGTTCGCACGAGTGCGGACTCACCGTCCGCTGTGATGCCGAGAAAGGTGTGCTGGCGGCTCGCCGCGACCATCGCGTTGGCGGCGCCGTCGAGCCCTCCGTCGGTTCCGTTTTTGAATCCGATCGGCATCGACAGGCCGCTCGCGAGCTGTCGGTGGATCTGGCTCTCGGTCGTGCGTGCGCCGATCGCGCCCCAGCAGAGGAGGTCCGCAATGAACTGCGGTGTGAAGGGGTCGAGGACCTCAGTTCCGCAGGGGACTCCGAGTTCGTTGATCTCCACCAGCAACTTTCGGGCAATTTCGAGGCCGTGGGCGACATCGCAAGAGCCGTCGAATCGCGGATCGTTGATGAGCCCCTTCCAGCCGACGGAGGTGCGCGGTTTTTCGAAGTACGCGCGCATGACGACGACCAGCGCGTCCTCGGTCTTTCTTGCGACGCCGCGCAGCTGACGCGCGTATTCCACCGCCGCCTCCGGATCGTGTATCGAGCAGGGACCGACGACGACGACCAATCGATCCGTATCCCGCCCGTGGATCACGTCCCGGATGCTGCGCCTCGCTTCGACAACCGTTTCCCCTGCGGCCGTACTTGCCGGTATCGCGGCCTTCAATTCTCGCGGTGAGATCAGCGCCTGGATGTCGACCAGATTTCGATCTTCGATGGGCTCGCGCATCTTCTTTCCCTTTTTCCCCTACGGAGGGGCCATAAACAAAAAGCCCTGAGATTTCTCTCAGGGCTCGGGTTGACGTGTTCTGGAATCAGCCGCTAGGCGATCACGTGCCTCCGAGCCCGATGGGGCCACCAGGTAAAGCCGAGATACGCAAAAGCTCGAACGGCTGAGGACGGCAAGTGAAACTTCTCCTTTGATTCGGTCTGCATTATATCAGTCCGGTCCTCCGGGGTGTCAAGGGAAATCGTGCACCCCGTGCTGGCTCGGACCCCTCGGATCGCGGCCCCTCACGAGTCTGCGGTGTGGGCTCTCCAGATCGACTTTGCGGTGATGGCGGGAGGCTCGGGCTCGATCAGGTGATCGATCCGGTAGGGGTCCGTGGCGTTCGCCTCCGCCTCTGCGCGGCTGATGAGCGCCCACTTCTCCTGCTGGGATTCTTCGATCCCGGAAATGACGAGATAGGCCAGGATCGCGCCCGAGGCGGACGTGATGCCCACGAGCACTCCGATGCTTCGCGCTGCGAGCAAATCGTCGAGGGTGACGCCGGAATGCGTAATCAGCCCAGCAGCCAGAATTTCGAGGAACACGCTCGTGAGAAGCACCACCCACCAGGCGAGGACGAAACGCGAAACCGGCATGTTGATCCACGCTACCGGCGTTTCGAGGGAGCGTGGGTCGCTCGCCCGCCAGACCTCGGATACGACCTGGTAGGGGCGGAAGAAATTTACGAGCGGAATGAAGAATCCGATGATCGCCCATATGCGCGAGTAACGGAAACGTCGGCACCCGAACGCGCGCACGTTGATGCGGCAGCGGTGGAGCCAGGTGATGAACGCGAAGCCGATCGAGCCGTAGAGCACCAGCCGGGACACGAGCAGGGTGTTTCGGATGAAGGTGTAGGCCCAGCGCGTTTCTTCGTCGACATCCGCGTAATCGCCGATGCCCGAGAGAACGTGGAGTTGCGAGATCTCGAATCCCGCGGACAGGCCCGACACGGCCGCCGTGATGAGCAGCAGGATCGTGAGTAGCCGCGCCGTAAATCGGGTCGAGATATAGGGGGGCAGAAAACGGTCTCGCCGCTCCATTGACGCTCCTCACTCAATTCGCCAGCCGGGTGTCGAGCGATCGCTCAGCCCGGCATCTCGCCTTCTTTCGGCTCGACTTGCGTATTGCTGAAGCGGCAAATGAAGTAGCGGTTGAGATTTCCTTCGCGGCCATCCGCGGCGTAGCTGTCGACAATCTCGAATAGCAGGCCTTCGAGCAGCTCGCGCGTGTCGTCTTCGCTCGTGAAATGGCAGTAGCGGTGGGCAATCCCCTCATCGCCCCAGGGCAGCAGGTGGTCGCCCGGTTCGAGTTGAGCGGTCTCGATCGGATCGGTGGCGGTCCGGTTGTAGTCGCTCCAGGGAACCAGCCGGTTCTGGAAGCGCGCGAACGCCTCGAATTGCCAGGTGGTCAGCGCGAGGATGCCACCGGGCGCGAGGCGTTCTCCGAGCCGGCGCAGAAGCTCCCGCCGATGGGCGTGGCCCGGCACATGGTGGAGGATTCCGAAGAGCCCAATCAGCGAGAACGGCCCCTTGGGTAGTTCGCTTCCCGCCTCCACGAAGTCTGTTTGGCGAAACTCGACGCCTGCGAAAGGAAGGGCGCGCTCGCTGGCGCGAGAAATCAGCGGCGGGCTCGAATCGATCCCGCAGTAGTCGATCTCGCTAGCCGGCAATTGATCCGCAAGAAACGCGCCGAAGCGGCCATTTCCGCAGCCCACGTCGAGCACCCGGAGTGGGGTCGCCTCTCCGCGAATTTGCCCGATGTGCGGTAGCAATCGCGTCCAGCCGGGCCAGGGCGCCGATCGGGACTGATCGAATTCTACGGCGTGGGTGCTGTAGAAGGTTCGGTTGATCGCATTCAGGGAGCGGACCGTCTGCTCGTCCATGACGCCGCCTACGATACAGTAGGCGGCCAGCGGCAGGAGGTTGTTGTCTGTGCGGGAGCCGACGGTCCGAAGGCCGCAAAAAGAATTCGATCCCACGCCCCACCGCCGGGAACTCGTCGCGATCATCGACGAGATTGCAGCCGGGTCGGATCTCGACTCCCGGGCGATCGATCAGATCCTGAGGAAATATCCCCGGGGCGGGACCGGCTTCTTTTCGCGCAGTGAGATCATCGCGGGTTTTCGAGAATTCGGTTCGACCCGCGAGCGCGACCTCGATGAAGAAGTGTTCCTGGAAAGGCTGCGGCTGCGACCGGTCAGGACGCTGAGTGGTGTCACACCCGTCACAGTGCTCACGAAGCCCTATCCGTGCCCCGGTAAGTGCATCTTCTGCCCGAATGATGTGCGCATGCCAAAGAGCTATCTGTCCGACGAGCCCGGCGCGCAGCGGGCCGAGGACAATCGCTTCGACCCCTACCTGCAGACCTGGAACCGCCTGCGCGCCTACCAGAGCATGGGACACCCCGTCGCCAAGGTGGAGTTGATCGTGCTCGGTGGAACCTGGTCCTTCCACCCGGAGGCCTACCAGGTCTGGTTCGCAAAGCGCTGTTTCGACGCGCTCAACGATTTCGGAAAGGGCGTCGATCGCCGTGCGGAAGCGGGCGTGGCGCCTGCGCGATTTCGCGAGCTGCCATCGCAGCTCGATGGTCGCGAACCCGAGTCCAGCTACAACCAGATGGTCAGCGGGCTCCTGCGCGATGCGCACGGATCCGAACTCCTTCATTCGAGCGAGAGCGCGACCTGGGCTGAACTCGAAGCGGCGCATCTCGTCAACGAGACCGCGGCCTGCCGCAGTGTGGGCCTCGTCGTCGAGACGCGCCCGGATCACATTTCTCCCGAAGAGGTTCGGCGGATCCGAAGGCTCGGGGCGACCAAGGTCCAGATCGGGCTGCAGAGTCTCTCCGACCGGGTGCTCGAGGCGAATCGACGTGGCTGCGATGTCGCCGCGTCGCGCCGCGCGCTGCACCTGCTTCGCGGCGCCGGCTTCAAGTTGCACGTCCATTGGATGCCGAACCTGCTCGGCTCGTCGGCCGAGCAGGATGCCGAGGATTACGCTCGCCTCTTCGACGATCCGGACTTCCGACCCGATGAACTCAAGCTGTATCCCTGCAGCTTGATCGAGAGCGCCGAGCTGATGGGAAACTACGAGCGAGGGGAGTGGCGCCCCTACGGGCACGACGAGTTGGTCGATCTTCTCGCCGACTGCCTCGAGCGTACTCCGAGCTACTGCCGCCTCACCCGCGTGATCCGAGACTTCTCGTCCCACGACATCGCAGCGGGTAGCCGGGTGACGAACCTGCGAGAGGTTGCGGAAGATCGATTGCGCGGTCGCGGGGGAAGTTGCCGGGATATTCGCACGCGCGAAATTCGCGCTGAGGAATTTTCAGCAGAGGCGTTGACGCTGGTCGATCAGGTGTATCGAACCTCGATCGGCGAGGAGCACTTCTTGGAGTTTGCGACAACGGAGGATCGCCTCGTCGCGTTCTTGCGACTCTCGCTACCGGATTCGCCACTACCCGAACCCGAGCTGCGAGCCAGTGCCCTGATTCGAGAAGTCCACGTCTACGGCGACTCGCTTGGGTTGGGCCGGCGCACGGAAGGTGGCGCCCAGCACCTGGGGCTCGGGAAGCGATTGATCGATCGCGCAGCGCAACTCGCTCGTGACGCGGGTTTCGAGGATCTCGCGGTGATCTCCGCAGTGGGCACCCGGGTGTACTACCGAAGCCACGGTTTTAGCGACGGTGATTACTACCAGCACCGGACCCTGAACGCGGACTGAGGCGGCACGCTCCAATCAGCCGGCTCGACGCGACCGAATCGAATTCAGGCGCTGCGAAATTCGAACGCGTCTCCTGCAGCATTCGGCTCCACCGCAATCTTGGAGCCCTCGGGGAAATCGCCTTTGAGGATCTGCATTGCGAGTGGGTCCTCGATCATGCGCTGGATCACGCGTTTGAGCGGCCGTGCGCCGTAGTGGGCGTCGTAACCTCGCTCGGCCAGCAGGTCTCGCGCACTGTCGCTGACCTCGATTTCGAGCCGCCGCTCTTGCAACCGCGTGCGCAGGCGCTCCAGCTGGATGTCGACGATTCGGTGGAACTCGTCGCGATTGAGCGAGTGAAAGACGATCGTCTCGTCGACGCGGTTGAGGAATTCGGGTTTGAAGTGCGCGCGCAAGGCCTCGTCGACCCGGCGCTCGATTTCCTGCTGGTCGCTCTCCGAAAGTTCGACGATGTGCTCGCTGCCGATGTTCGAAGTCATGATCAGCACCGCGTTGCGGAAATCGACGGTCCGTCCCTGACCGTCCGTTAGCCGCCCGTCATCGAGAATCTGGAGCAGCGCGCCGAAGACGTCGGGGTGGGCCTTCTCGATCTCGTCGAAGAGCACGACCGAATACGGTCGACGCCGGACGGCTTCCGTGAGATAGCCACCCTCGTCGTAGCCCACGTATCCCGGAGGCGCGCCGATCAGGCGCGACACGGAATGCTTTTCCATGAACTCGCTCATGTCGATGCGCACCATCGCGCGCTCGTCGTCGAAGAGAAAATCTGCCAGCGCTCGGGCGGTTTCGGTCTTGCCGACACCCGTCGGGCCCAGGAAGATGAAAGAACCGATCGGCCGATCCGGATCTTGCAGTCCGGCTCGGGCGCGACGCACGGCGCCCGACACGGCGCGTAGCGCGTCTTCTTGACCGATGACGCGCTTTCGCAGCACCTGCTCCATCTCGAGCAGTTTTTCCTGCTCCCCCTCGAGCATCTTGCTAACCGGGATTCCGGTCCACTTCGAGACGATCTCGGCGACTTCTTCGGCGGTGACTTCTTCCGAGAGCAGGGAGCCCTCGGCTTGCAGGGCCGCCAGCGATGTTTCGATCGCGGTGAGCTCCTGCTCGAGCGCGACGAGTTCGCCGTAGCGGATCTCGGCGGCGCGCTCGAGATTGCCGCTGCGCTCGGTGCGACTGAGTTCCGCGTTGAGTTCTTCGCGCCGTTCCTTGTGCTGTCGGAGGTCTGCGATGCAGTTCTTTTCGTTTTCCCAGCGCGCCTTCATGCCATCGCATTGCCCGCGCAGCTCGGCGATTTCGCGCTCGACCCGCTCCAGACGCTCGGCACTCGCCGCGTCACTCTCCTTCTTGAGCGCCTCGCGCTCGATCTCGAGCTGGGTGCGCTTGCGGTCGAGCTGATCGAGTTCTTCCGGCATGGAGTCGATCTGGACGCGCACGCGACTCGCGGCTTCGTCGACCAGGTCGATGGCTTTGTCCGGCAGGAAGCGGTCGGTGATGTAGCGATTCGAGAGGGTCGCTGCAGCGACGATCGCGGCATCCTGGATGCGGACGCCGTGATGAACCTCGTAGCGCTCTTTGAGGCCGCGCAGGATCGAGATCGTGTCTTCGACATTGGGCTCGCCGACGAGCACAGGTTGGAACCGGCGCTCCAGTGCGGCGTCTTTCTCGACGTGCTTGCGGTACTCGTCCAGCGTGGTCGCACCGACGCAGTGGAGTTCTCCGCGGGCGAGTGCGGGCTTTAGCATGTTGGCGGCATCGGCCGCGCCTTCGGCGGCGCCCGCGCCCACGATGGTGTGTAGCTCGTCGATGAACAGGATCACCTTGCCTTCGGCTTCCGCGATCTCACGCAGTACGGCCTTGAGCCGATCTTCGAATTCGCCGCGGTACTTTGCGCCCGCGATCAGGGCGCCGATATCGAGCGCTACCAGGCGGCAGTCCGCGAGCGATTCGGGAATGTCGCCCGCAACGATACGCTGCGCGAGTCCCTCGGCAATGGCGGTTTTGCCGACGCCGGGCTCGCCGATCAGGACGGGATTGTTCTTGGTGCGCCGGCTGAGAACCTGGATGACGCGCCGGATTTCTTCGTCTCGGCCGATGACAGGGTCGATTTTCCCGAGCCGCGCGGCATCGGTGAGATCGTTGCCAAACTTGGCGAGCGCCTGGTATTTGGATTCCGGATCGGGATCCGTCACCCGCGCACCACCGCGCACCGCAACCAGGGCTTTGAGGATGGCCTCGCGATTGGCGCCGGCTTCGCGCAGTAGGCGACCGGCCGGATCCTTCTTTTCTGCGGCGATCGCGAGCAGGAGGTGTTCGGTGGAGACGAACTCGTCTTTGAGAGCATCGGCCTCGGCAAAGCCGGCTTGAAGCGCAGCGCTCAGAGCCTGGCTCAGCTGCGGCTGCGCGCCTCCCGTGACCTTGGGAAATCCCGCGATCAGCGTCTCGAGATCGGATTGGAGCCGATCGATCGGAACGCCGAGCTTCTGTAGAACCGGAAGCGTGCTGCCCTCGGGTTGCTCGAGCAGGGCCCGGAGCAGGTGGGCGGGTTGGATTTCGCTGTGCCCTCGCGCGCTGCTGATCGACTGCGCTTCCGCGAGGGCTTCCTGGCTTTTGATCGTGAGTTTGTCCATCCGCATGGCGGAGAATCTATGCACCCGTCCATTTGGGACAAGGGTCTAACCCGGGACAAGGGCCCAACCCGGGACAAGGGTCCAATCCGCGCCAAATTTGCGTATGGGTGTCGGGCGAGCTCCCAGGAGCGCGACCCCAGAATGGGGTCACGCGACGCCGCAAGCGAATCCGAAGGATTCGCCAGCTAGCCGGCGCTGCGCTTGATCGGTACGAAGATCGTCGAGTTGCTGCGGCGGATCAGGAGGAGCGCGCCGTCATCGGCCGCGTCGAGCTGGGCGCGCAGGTCGCCGACGTCTCCGATCGCAGACCGGTCGACTTCGAGGATCACGTCGCCGCGACGCAGCTGTGCGTCATCCGCCGGGCTCCCGGGTTTGATGGAGGTGATGAGCACTCCGTCGGTCGTGTCTAGCCCGAGTTGTTGCGCGAGTTCCGGGTTCAAATCCTGAACCGCGAAACCAAAGGCTGCCGGGCCCTTCTCCGACTGTACGGCGAGTTCGGCCAATTCGGGCTGAGGCAATTCGCCGACCTTCGCGCGCAGGTTCTTCTGCTTGCCATCGCGAACGACGGTGACCTCGACAGTCTTGTCCACGGGAGTACCGGCGACGACCCGCGGCAGTTCGCTCAAATCCGCGATCGACTTGCCGTCGAATTCGACGATGACGTCGTAGCGCTCGATGCCCGCCTCATCGGCGGGGCCGTCCGGCACGACCTTCGATACGAGCGCGCCCGATTCGCCGTCGAGCTCGAATTCTTTGGCGAGCTCGGGGGTGATCTTCTGGATCATCACGCCGAGCCAACCGCGCGTGACGTGCCCCGAAGCGCGAAGCTGGGGAAGAATGGCTTTCGCCATGTCGATCGGAACCGCAAACCCGATCGTATTGGCCTGCGGGTTGATGGCTGTGTTGATGCCGATCACTTCACCGAAAAGATTGAGCAGCGGGCCACCCGAATTGCCGGGGTTGATCGCGGCATCGGTCTGGATGTAGTCGTCGTAATTGCCCCAGCTGATCACCCGATGCTTCGCGCTGATGATTCCCGCGGTGACGGTGTGTTCCAGTCCATAGGGGTTGCCGATCGCAACGACCCACTCTCCCGGACGCACGGCGTTCGAGTCGCCGAGCGGCAGGGCAAAGAGCTTCTTGTCGGACTCGACCCGGATCAATGCGATATCGGTTTTCGGATCTCGTCCGACGACCGTGGCGTCGAGCTGGGTTTTATCCTCGAAAATCACCGTGATCTTGTCCACATCCTCGATCACGTGGTTGTTGGTCACGATGTAGCCATCTTCGGAAATCACGAACCCGCTTCCGAGACTCGGAATCTTGCGCGGGACTCCCTCGTGCGGCGATCCCTCGAAGTCGTGGGGATTGCCGCCAAAGGGCATGCCGAAGAAGAATTCTTCGAGGCTGCGAGGTGCGTTTTGTACCACGGTTCTGGAGGTCGCGATGTTGACCACTCCCGGGGAGGCGCGTTCCGCGAGGTCCGCGAAGCCCGCCGGAACCCCTTGGGGGACGATCGCCTCTGTCGCACCGTTTTCCTTCCAGAAGGGTTCTCCGGCGGCGGCATCCGCTTCGTCGTCTTTGCCGAAGAAATCGATCGCCTGTGCGTCGTTGCTGCGCCAGCTCAGCTGGATATCGAGCCCGCCATAGGAGGCGATCAAGAATGCGATCGCTGTGGTGCACAGAAGTGCGGTTGAGACGCGCAATGCTTTCATCGATTTCTCCCGTGTCGCCCCGTTAGGGCGCCCCTTGTTCGCCCGCTATGGCGCCCCTCAGTCGACCTGGCGCCCGAGGGCCGCCCTGCGGCCGAAGGCCGCCCCTGTGGCGAATTCGCCGCAGGTGAATCTGTAGAGTCGTGCTGTGCAATTCCTTACGGCTATCGAAACCGCCAGATCTCGCCGGGTTCCCCCGATCGACCCAGCTTCCCCCTAATAGCGCGTCAGAGCAACGGAATCGTCACATGGTATCGGGCCCCCTCGCGCTGGACCACGACCAATGCATGTGGACGACCCCGCAAACTCAAGACGGATCGGCGCAGCGCATCGTCGTCGGCCAATGTGGTTCCGTTGATGGCGAGCACAAGGTCTCCGCGCGCAATTCCGATCCGCGCGGATCCGCTGCCCTCGCGAACCGAGTCAACCGTATAGCCGCCGCCCTTTCTCAGCTGCAATTTCATCCCGAGCATTTCGTTGACCAGGCGGGCGACCTGGCGCAGAGGCAGTTCTTTGAGTTTCACCGCAACCGTTTGCAGCCGCCCGGCACGCCAGAGTTCGATCTGCAGATCCTGTCCCGCGACACTGATCTCCAGCATCTCGTAGAACGAGCGAGCGGATTCGATCGGTCGACCGTCGAATCGGGTCACCACATCGCCGCGTCGGAGGTCGGCCCGCTGCGCGGGGCTGTCCTCTCGCACCCGGTTGACGAGTACACCATTCAGGTTCTCGGGCAGATTCATCGCGGCGGCGAGGTTCGGCTCCAGATCCTGGAAGTCGAGGCCGAGCCAGACGGGTGCCAGTTCGCCGTGCTCGATCAGTTCGTCGACCACGCGTTTCGCGGTGTCGATGGGGATCGCAAAGCCGATCCCTTGCGCCCCACCGTAGACTGCGGTGTTGATCGCGATCAGCTCCCCCTCGGCGTTGACGAGCGGGCCGCCCGAGTTTCCCGGATTGATCGAGGCGTCGGTCTGGAGAAATCCGTGGTACACGAAATCTTCGGTGCGGATCGATCGGTTCAGGGCCGAGATCACGCCCGTCGTGACGGTGTTCGAGAGTCCGAAGGGATTCCCGATCGCGATCACCGACTCGCCCACCATCAAGTCATTCGATCGGCCCGGCTTCAACCACGGGAGGCGTTCATCGGTCTCGATCTTGAGGATCGCGATGTCGTTATTGGGATCGGCGCCAACCAACGTGGCGTCGAACTCGGTTCCATCGGCGAAGCTCACGCGGATCCGGCTCGCGCGCCCCACCACGTGTTCGTTGGTCAGGATGTGGTGTTCGGCATCGATCAACACGCCCGACCCCAGGCTCTGCACGGTCTGGGGAAGCCTCGGCTCGAAGAAGTCGCGGAAGAACGAATCGAAGAAGGGGTTTCCGCCGCGCGGAAACGGGTTGCGCGAGGCGATGATCCGCTCGGTCGTGATGTTGACGACGCTCGGGCCGACCTGCTTTACGACGCGCACGGTCGTGTTCTGTCGCAGGAAGGGGTCGCTGGCGAGCGCAGGCGCCGCCAAAATCCCCAGCGCGAGCGAGACGAGTGCAATGCGAAATCCCATGAGCACTTTCAGACGTCCTCCGCGGTTCGGAAATTCGCGATCCAAGCTCGCGCTCATTTCAGCTCCAACCCTGCGCTCATGCTAGACCGGGACGCTGGGCGAGGTGCCCGGCTGATTTTGCGGTGCGGCTGCCAGCGCGGCGCGCAGCGCTCGGGTTGCATTGGCGGGGTCCGGGGCCGAGAGAATTGCGCCGGTCACGGCAATTCCGGCGGCGCCCGCGGCTGCGATCGCGGCCGCGTTGGCCGCTGTGATTCCACCCTGGGCGATGACCGGAATGCCGTAGCCGGCTGCCTCCGCGACAGCCCGCACACCGAGGAAGGGGCCTGCGTGCGGCTTCGAGAGCG
>JAFDAW010000282.1 GCA_019313605.1 Deltaproteobacteria bacterium | reverse complement strand
CCTCCACGAGCGTTTCGGTGACGGCCGCGAGGGCTTCGCGCTGGGCAGCCCTCGACTCCGGCAATTCGACGAAGACCTGACCGCGGCGATCTCGGAGCAAATCCCGCTTCATGCGCAGATCACTTTCGAGATCCGCGTCGAGTTCGAGCCACGATTCTCCGGGCTCCAGGGCGCGGACCCCGAGTTCCAGACGGTGCGGCACCTGGACCGTGTCCCAGACGGGTTCCCGGGCGGGAAGGGGTATGCGCGCGGCAGATTCAGGCGACAAGATCGGATCTCCAAAAGCTCTCGACATCGAGGAGACCGTTTGTACAGCGGGTACGGCGACGCCGGGAAGCATCAAAGTGTCGAATCGCCAGACCGCATGAAACTCGGAAGCGATCGAAGCAGCCCTCGCATTTTCGGGTGAGCCGCGATGGCATCCGCGAGATACCGTCTTGCTTGGACCGCTCGCGAGAACGGCGCGAGCGGGCTGAGCGATTCGGGGAGCCTACTAGCGGCTCTCGACTGCGCATGGAAGGGAGCTCGATATGACCGTGGAAGGAAGTGCCGCCAGGGGCGGATGCATGTGCGGGGCAATTCGCTACGAGGCCAGTGGCGATCCGATATCCGTGATCTTCTGCCACTGCGAAAGCTGTCGCAAACACAGCGGATCCCCGGTGTCTGCCCTGGCTGGCTTCCATCGAAGCCAGCTTCGCTTCACTCGAGGCGAGCGCGCCACCTATGAATCCTCGCCTGGCATCACGCGTGGCTTTTGCGGCGATTGCGGCACCACATTGACCTGGGAAGGCAACGACGATGAACTCGGGCCCCTTGTGGAGATCCACATCGGCACGGCCGATGAGCCCGGCAACCTCGCCCCCCAGATGCACCTCCATCACGCCGAGAGAGTCCCTTGGTTCGAGACATCGGATTCGCTCCCCCGCTATCGGGAATGGGAGGACTCGTGATGTTGAGCGTAACCGACATGTCGCAAGAGGATCGGGAACAGTGGCAAGTCCTGTATCGCGGCTACGCCGAGTTCTACCAAGTGCCGATGAACGACGAAATTCTCGATACGGTCTGGGGCTGGATTCACGATGGGGCCAATCCCTTCTTCGGGTTGATCGCGAAAGACGAAGCGGGGAGCGCGCTGGGGTTCATGCATTGTCGAGAGATGCCCTCGCCGCTTCGCGGCAAGTACGTCGGATTCCTCGATGATCTCTTCGTCACGCCGCATGCGCGTGGGCAAGGGGTCGTCGAGGCGCTCTACGATGCGCTGCGGAAACTCGCGAGAGAACGGGGGGGCTGGCCGTTTGTTCGATGGATTACGGCGGAAGACAATTATCGGGGACGGCGGGTTTACGATCGGGTGGCGGAGAAGACCGGATGGATCACTTACGAGATGGCGGTCGAGTAGACGAAGCGGCTGCTCTCGGGTTGATCACGATGAATTGCTCAGCCAGTTCGAGCCCCAGCTCCCGGTAGGAAAAATGGATCCGGGTACCGAGGGGTTCGACTGCCCGACAGAGGTCGGGCGTCGTTCGAATCAGGGCGACCTGGAGGACGGAGCCCTCGAATACCTCGACCTCGAAGTCCGCCTTGTCGGTACATCCGCTCGACTTGACCTGGAAGACGGCGCGGATCGTCTACTCCCGTGGATTCCAATTCCAACACCCGTTGATTCCCGCGATCCTTTTTGTCACGGCGCTCGTCTTCGTGTGGCTCGCAACGACGAGCCGTCCCCGCAACCAATGGATCGGCTGGAGCGTCGCTTGGGCGATGCAGTTGGTGATCTACGCATCCTTTAATCCCATACTCTCTTTGGCCCCTTCATAGGATTCGGGCGAAAGTGCATGCATCGCATCCTGCGAAGGGAACGGCTGAAAATAGCACCCAAGCGAGGCGCGACCGACGGCGTACCCGATCAAATCTCGCAGCTCCGACGAGAGTTCGTGCGGCGAAGAGATAATGCGAGGCGCGTTTTCGCTATCGCCGCCAGATGTTGGCCTGACAAGCAGTCCGCCGATGAGGCGCATTTTCCCCGATTCAAGTAGAGTTCCTGCGTGAACTGCGCGTCATGTTCTAATGAAGCCCCGGCCGGGTCGACCTTCTGCAACAACTGCGGTGCACCGCTTTCGGCCACCTGCGTGACCTGTGGAGCAACGCCGCCACCCGGCTCCGGCTTCTGTAACGGTTGTGGTGCAGCACTGGGAGCAACGACCGCTTCGAACCCAGCGTCCGAACGGGCTCCGGCGGACTACACGCCGAGACACCTCGCCGACAAGATCCTGCAGTCGAAGTCCGCACTCGAAGGCGAGCGCAAGCAGGTCACGGTGATGTTCGCGGATGTAAAGGGGTCGATGGACCTCGCCGGCCAGGTTGACGCCGAGCGCTGGCACGAGATCCTCGATGGTTTCTTTACGATTCTCGCCGACGGCGTTCACCGCTTCGAGGGCACGGTCAACCAATACACCGGCGACGGCATCATGGCGCTCTTCGGGGCGCCGATCGCACACGAAGATCACGCACAACGCGCTTGTTATGCAGCCCTTCACCTGCGCGAAGAACTCGATCGCTATGCGACCGAGATAAAGCGCGAGCACGGCATCGGCTTCTCCACCCGCATGGGCCTCCACTCGGGCGAAGTCGTCGTCGGTAAGATCGGCGACGACTTACGAATGGACTACACCGCTCAAGGTCAAAGCGTCGGCCTCGCACAACGGATGGAGTCACTCGCCTCGCCGGATTCTTGCTACCTGACTGCCGCGACGGCGGCGCTGGCCAGCGGCTACTTTGAATTCGAAGACCTCGGCGAGTTCAACGTGAAGGGCGTCACGGAAAAGGTGCACGTCCATCGCCTCACTGGGATCGGCTCGTCTCGTTCACGCTTCGACATCTCACTCGCGCGTGGACTCTCGCGCTTCGTCGGACGCGCTGCGGATTTGCGCATACTCGAAGACGCAACCGAGCAGGCCGCGACTGGCAACGGCCAGGTGATCGGCGTCGTAGCCGAGGCGGGCACGGGCAAGAGCCGACTGTGCTTCGAGTTCATGGAGCGCTGCCGCGCGCGCGGCATGCAGGTCTTCGAGGGACGCGCGGTCGCGCACGGTCGCAACATCCCGCTGCTGCCGATCCTCGAAGTCTTTCGCGCGTATTTCGAAATTAGACAGGAAGATGACGACCGCACCGCTCGCGAGAAGATCGCCGGTCGCATGGTGTTGCTCGATCATGCCTTTGCCGAAGCGCTGCCTCTTCTGTTCGACTTCCTCGGCGTCGCGGATCCGCAGCGTCCGGCGCCCCGGCTCGATCCGGAGGCGCGCCAGCGTCAGCTCCTAGCCGTCATGCGACAGGTGATACAGAGCGTCTCGGAGGAGCGGCCGACCGTGACGCTGATCGAAGATCTCCACTGGATGGACGAAGCCAGTGGAGAGTTCCTGGCGCACATGGTCGAAGCACGCGAAGGCAGCCGAAATGTGCTGCTGTTGAACTTCCGACCCGAGTACCGCGCAGACTGGATGCAGAAATCGTGGTACCGACAGATCGCGCTGACGCCGCTCGGGAAGGAAGCAATCGCCGAACTGCTTGCGGATCTGCTCGGCAGCGATCCGAGCCTCGCCGGACTGGCCAGCCCGATCCACGCGCGCACCAGCGGCAACCCCTTCTTCACAGAAGAGGTGACGCAGACACTGATCGAATCGGG
>JAFDAW010000046.1 GCA_019313605.1 Deltaproteobacteria bacterium | reverse complement strand
GTTGTCGTCGATCTCGAAGACGTCGCGATCGGGCAGGTTGAACTTCACCCAGTCGTTCCAGCCGCGGCCGAGCTCGTCCTGCCAGGCGTTGGTCACCCCATCGCGCTTCCACTTGACGATGAGCCCATTTTCTGGCCGGTCGATCTCGTCCGGGGTGCGGTTCTGGTGCGGGGGCGGCATGCCGCCGGGAGAGGTTCCGCCGGCGAGGCTGCAGGCCGGTTCGGGAGTGTTGTTGTTCAACGCCGTCGTGCCTGTCGTACAGATGAAGCTCGAATTCAATGTCATCGTCTGGTTGCCCGAGTGAAAGCCCGCCGCGTAGACCTTCGAGCTGTCCGTCGAGCGCGCGAGCGCGCGCGGCTTGTCGCTGAAGACCGTGATGATCGTGATCTCGTCACCGCCCAGCGAAGTGCCCAGATCGGTCGCGTTGAAGACCCAGATGTCCGCGCGCCCGACGCCTGGCGCGTCGTACTCGCCATCGGGGTAGGGGCTGTTCTGGCCTCGGTGGGCCGTGGTGATGAACGCGCGGCCGTCTCCCGGTCCGGCGAAGACGATGTCGCTCGGCTCGTCGCCGACGAGCAGCGTGCGGGCGACCCGCGGCACGCTGCCCGAGACATCCACGACGCTTACGCTGTCGGAGAGAAAGTTCACCACCCAGACCTCGTCGTCGCTGCGCGCTGCGACGGCCGTGGGTTCCATGCCGACCGGAACCGATCCCGCCGGTACGAGGTCGCCATTGATGTCGATGTCGAAAATCTCGAGGTGGTTGTCGGGCGTGTCGACCGCGAACAGCCTCGTCCCATCCGGCGAGATCGCGATCGGGCGCCCCTGCAGGGTGTCGAAGGTGAGGAATGTGGACTGCGCGCTAGCGAGCGGCGCTCCCGATAATAGTGTCAGACATGCGACGAGCGATCCGTAGACCCGTCCGGGGACTCGATCGCGTCGACCGCTCCGGCGATACCCGCTTGCGGTTCGGCGCTGCATATTTCCCTGCTCCTTTTCCCAGACGCATATTTTTTCGATCGCTGTGCCTCAGGCAGGGCTCCGCAAATTCGTGAGCCCCCGGCGCTCCGATCCCTCCGGAGGGGCATCTTTGCATGAATCGGACCCTTAGCGCATCAGGTTTTTCCCGGGGCGCGTCAGGAATCACCGAATCTGCAGCCTCCCTGCATCTCGCTGTAGCCTCGCTGCTAGGCACCGATGGCGGTTCTTCTACACACATTCAAGTAATCGGACGAGATTTCCAATCTCTTGGGAGACCTGCGTCTCGTCTCCGATCGCGAAGGGCGTCCCGAACGTACAAGAATCCAGTAAACTTTGGATTCGTCACTGGGAACGGATCACCAGCATCAAGCATGGTGGGACAAAGTCGACGTGAAGTACTTCTCGAGACGAACATCCTCAGGCGCGAAGCTCGGATCTCCCGCTAATGGATCTCGTCGGTCATCCCGTTGCGACGAATCCCGATCCGCTGCTCTATCGATTGGTAGAGTCCGATCACCCATCATTCTGTTGAGTAGCGAATCGGCCCGAGGGGAAGACAATGACCGAGTACTCTGAATTCAAACTCGCGGCGATACAGGCAGCTCCTGTCTATTTCGATCGCGAGGCGTCCACCCAAAAAGCTTGTGAACTCATTCGGAAAGCTGGTGCTACTGGAGCCAGGATCGCAGCCTTCAGTGAAACATGGCTGCCCGGATATCCGTTCTTCGTCTGGGGAGCTTCCACGGAGGAGATGGCCGCTGAGTACATTGCCAATGCGGTTGAAGTTCCAAGCGACACAACGGATCAGCTTTGCGATGCCGCCCGTACCGCAAATATGGATGTCGTCATCGGGATTGCGGAAAGAGACGGCCGAACCCAGGGAACGGTTTATTGCACGCTGCTCTTCATCAGCAACGAAGGCGAGATTCTGGGGCGACACCGAAAACTCAAGCCGACCAACAGGGAGCGAACCATCTGGGGCGAGGGGGACGGTAGTAGCCTGGTCGTATATGAACGCCCTTATGGAAAGATCAGCGGCCTGAATTGTTGGGAGCACAACATGGCATTGCCAGGCTATGCGTTGATGGCTCTAGGCACACAAATTCACATCGCGACCTGGCCTGGCGGCGATGACAGTCGCCATGAATTTCTGTCTCGGGCATTTGCCTCCCAGGCGGCGGCCTATGTCATCGACGTTGGAGCGACACTGGCGCCCGACCTCGTCCCCGAAAAGTACCGAGAGGTTGCTTACGAACAACTCGGTGAGAGTTGCATCATCGATCCATACGGAGAAATCATCGCCGGCCCAGCCGAAGGTGAAACGATTCTGGTTGCAGATTGCTCCATGAAGGAGATCTATAAAGCCAAGGCGTGGTGTGATGTGGCAGGACACTACTCGCGGCCCGACGTATTTCAACTGCACGTCAACAAAGAGCCACGCCAGCAGGTCGTGGACGCGAAAGTTTCAGATTGCGAATCAGACATATCGAGCGATCCTGAAGAAGTGTGACCAGCGTGCCTCGTCAGAATACTCTTGGATGCAAAGCGGAGCGGGGGCTGAATGTAGAACTCCCACAAGCAAACAGTAGTCTGCTGAATCGAGCCGTGAAGGCGGATTATGGCGAAGAGAAAATGCAGCCGTGATCAAGGTGATGAGGTGCGAGCAGCCTTGCCGTCCAGCTGGATGACGACAGCGAATCGCCTGTGGTGGCCGCTGAAGTCCGTTGTCACCTTCCCGCTCGTCCCGAAGCTGAAGTCAAGGTCGCCGGTTGCTGCGTGAGCCGGATGCGTGCGGCCAAGACCAGAGATGGTGAAGAGAGCAGCAAACAGCACTGCGGGCGCCTTACGACAACCCGTCATTCTGCCAAATAGGCAGTCAGCGTTGAGGGGGTGGAACCGAGTGCTTCGCCGCACCCCTGAAAGAAGGTGCCAGTCCGCGAACGTTCGTGAAGGGCCGGTACTCCCGATTGCCGGGGAAGTCCGGGTCGCTGCCCTCGTTCTCCTTGGGGTGAAATCGCGCTGCCCGTTTTTCTGCTTGCTCCCGCTCTTTCTTTGTCAATTCGTTAGACATTTCGGAAAGATTTGCGATCGCCCTCGGGTAGCCCTGATCGGCAGCGAGTTTCGTCCACGAATAGCCTTCCATCGGATCCGCGGGCACGCCCATCCCGTGGAATGTGGCGACGCCAAAGGCCGTCTGGCCGAGCGAGTTGCCGTACTCCGCCGCCCTCCGATACCACTCCGCTGCCGTGGTCAAGTCTTTCTCGACGCCTTCGCCATTTGCGTAGAGGATTCCGAGATACGCCTGGGCGATGGGGAGTTCTGCTTCTGCAGCTTCGCGTATCCAACGCTCGCCTTCGGCGAGATCGGCATCAATGCTCTCTCCAGAGATCAACATGGCACCGAGAAGGTACGCGCAGCGCCTGTCGCCTTTTTGTGCGCCCAATTCCAGAGAGGTGACGGCGCTCTCGTAATCCTCTTTCTCGAGACTCTGAGAGGCACTCTCCAGATGGCGCTGTGCGCACCCGGAAGAAAATGCCAAGCAAAATGCCATTGCGAGAACCGTCGCCGCTCTCCCCGCCGCTGTCGCCATCTCTCGACCCTCCTCGCGATGAGATATCGCGCGAGCGAAACGCGATCGTGTCGCAGAATCTGCCTCATAGGCCGGGTTTCAAGGCGAAATGTCAAGTCTTTTGTTGGAACTTATTTTTGTAATCAATACGGGGCTTCACACGTAGGGATCGAGATGGTTGGGACCGGTAGTGGGAGGGATATACTTTCGTGGGTTCTGACGAAAGGAGTTCCGAATGACTCGAATGTTCCTTCTTCTCGGTTTGACACTCGTTTGGATGGGCGCTTGTACACCCGAGACATCCACTGCACCTGAGCTGCCGGCTTCAGCCGCGGAGAAGCTCGATCGCATCGACCTGCGCACACCCCTTCCCCTGCCGCCGATGATGGCCAAGCGCCAGAAGGAGAACATGCGCGATCACCTGCTCGTGGTAAAGGAGATCATCGGTGCGCTCGTGAGCGATGACTTCGCCACAATCGAACGCGCGGCGCAGCGCATTGGTTTCTCGGAAGGCACGAGACAAATGTGTACGCGGATGGGAGCGGCCGCGCCGGGGTTCACCGAGCAAGCACTCGCCTTCCATCAGAGGGTCGACCGCGTCGCGGCCGCGGCGCGCGAGGGTGACCGCGTGGGCGTCCTGGAGCAGCTCGGCGCGACTCTCGAGATCTGCACGGCCTGTCACGCCACCTGGAAGCAACAGGTTGTCGACGAGGCCACCTGGGAGAGGCTGGCGTCGACCGGCCCGTCATCCCAGGAGAAGCAGCACTGATTCCGGGTACTAGAGCAGCTTCTCGATCGCCGCTTCGAAGTCCGCCTTGGGGCGTGCGCCTTGCAGTTGGTCCACGACCTGGCCGTCCTTGAAGGACAGAATCGTCGGGATCGCGCGGATTCCGTACTGGCCCGGGGTGCCGGGATTCGAATCGATGTCCATCTTCGCGATCTTGATCCGATCGCCGTACTGCTCGGCGAGGTCCTTGATCATGGGGGCGATCTGCTTGCACGGTGCGCACCATTCCGCCCAGAAGTCGATGATCACCGGTTTGTCGGATTTCAAAATCTCCGCTTCGAAGTTCTGATCCGTCACATCGACAATTTCAGCCATGGTTGCCTGCTCTCCTCTGGGCGATTGCCTGCCAGCTCGTCGCTGCCGGTCCGACCTCTTCGGTCCGGTTTCCCGTGGAACCTGGGCACCGCTACGCGTGAAGCAAGAGAGTACCGCGCGGCGCCGGCATTGCTCCCCGTTGACGCTCCCAGCGCTCATCGGTACGTTGCTGGTTCTCGATCTCCCTGATTTGAAAGGGCTTTCTCGACGCAGGAGGTGTCATGTGCAACGCGGGAGGCAGCGTATCTCGCCAGTTGGCCGCTGCGACGGACGCGGTTGAACCGTAATGGGGCGCATCGTTCTGGTCGAAGGAGACATTGCAGAAGCAGACGCCGACGCGGTCGTGAACGCGGCGAACAGTTCGCTGGTTCTCGGCGCAGGTGTCGCCGGTGCAATCGCTGCGAAAGGCGGGCCCTCCATCCAGTCGGAATGCGATGCAATCGGGCCGATCGAAGTCGGGGATGCCGTTGTGACGGGGGCGGGTGATCTGCCGGCAACTCATCTGATACATGCGGCAGGGATGCCGCCCGGTGGCGTTGCGACGGAAGAGAGCGTCCGATCCTGCGTGCGCCGCAGTCTGGAGCTGGCCAGCGAGAAGGCCTGCCGCTCGATCGCAATCCCCGCGATCGGAGCCGGAATCGGAGGATTCTCGGAACAGCGATGCGCAGAAATCTTGCTCGAGGAGGCGCGCGAACACCTGGCGGGCGAGACGACCCTCGAAGAAGTGCGGTTCGTGCTCTACGGCGAGCCCACCTACCGGATGTTCGAAATGGCAAAGGACGCCGAGGCGGTCCAGGCCCAATTGGTCCGGCTCCGCTCTCGTTGAAGCGGGTGGCTCGGACCGGTCCGGCGCACCCGGCGCGCTTCGCTCGGTCCGCCCTCGCTACGCTAACCTCCTACGCCAACAGGCCATCGTCGACGCGGGGCCAGGGAGTGATGGGGTGACAATTCAGATCCTGCAATGGACGGCGGCGGTGTATCTGGCTACGGGCCTGGTCGCAGGGCTCAGCCTGGGATCGGAAACGCGCCGAATGGAGCGCGCTTCCGTGGTGCTACTCGCCTTTGGCGCAGTGCTCCACCTCCTGTCGTTCGGGCTGCTCCACACCGCCGAGAATCCGCCTCCGGTCACCAATATGCGCGAGGCGGTCTCGTTCATGGCCTGGGTCGGGGTCGTCTTCTATCTGATCTTTTTGAAGCGCTATCGGCTGCAGCGCCTGGTGGTGCTCGTGGCACCGGGTGCTTTTCTCGGTGCGTTTCTGGCCGCGTTGCGTCCGCCGAGTGCCGTACCCGTCGAAGCGGTGCCGGGCGCGTGGCCACATGCACACGTGTTGTTGGCGAGTGCCGGCCTCTCGCTGCTCGGATTGGCGGGTCTCGCCGGTGTCATCTTCCTGATCGAACACGCGCGACTGAAGTCCAAGGCGTCGCTCGATCGCCGCTTTCCACTTCCGTCACTCGAAGCGCTCGATCGCGTGAACGTGGTGGCTCTGGGTGTTGGATTCTTGTTGCTGACCCTCGGTTTGATCACCGGTTTGCTCTGGTTACAGACCACGAAGGGCATGCTGTGGTCGGGCACCGCCCATGAGGTCTGGAATTTGGTCGCCTGGGTGGTCTACGCGGTGGTGGTGTTCGCGCGCTTCACCGGCAAGCAGAGTTCGCGACGCTCCGCGATCAACGCCGTGGCGGGATTTGTTTTTCTCCTCTTCGCGGTGATCGGCTTGGAGGTCATCTTGTGAAGATGATTCTTCTGGGTATGAATCACGAAAGTGCACCCATCGAGGTGCGCGAGCTCTTGGCCGTCGACGAGCCGGGGCCGCTGCTTCAAAAACTCATCACCAGCGACGAAATCGAGGAAGCCGCGCTCTTCTCCACCTGCAATCGCGTAGAGGTATTGGTGCTGACGCGGTCGCTGGAAAGTGCCCGCCATCGATTGATTGCATTTTTCAATCGAGATCTCACGCGCGATGACCACTCTGTCGAGTTCGACCTCGAAGACGTGACCTACGAGTACCGCGGTAACGAAGCCGTGAGCCACGTGCTGCGGGTGGCCTCTGCGCTGGATTCGATGGTCGTCGGCGAGCCCCAGATCCTGGGCCAGACCAAAGACGCCTATCGCGTCGCCGTGGAGTGCGGCGCGTGCGGGCCCATCCTCGGGCGTTTGTTTCAGCACGCCTTCTCGACCGCCAAGCGGGTCAAGACCGAAACCCGCATCGCCGAGCGCCCGGTCTCGGTGGCTCGTGTTGCGGTGGATCTCGCGAAGCAGATCTTCGAGCGTTTCGACGAGAAACGAGACGCTGAGGAAACACGGCCTCGAGTCGATTTCCATCGCCAATCGCACCCCCAAGCGCGCCGCGGCGCTCGCCGAACAGTTTGGCGCGACGGCCCACGGACTCGACGAACTGGAGGCGCTGCTCGGGGACGCCGACGTGGTGATCACTTCGATTGGTGGCGACGAACCCATCTTGACGCTCGATCTTGCGAAGCGGGCAATGAAAAATCGGCGTAACCGACCGCTGTTCGTGATCGATATCGGGGTACCGCGCAATGCAGATCCCGCGATCGATGAGATCGACAATCTCTACCGCGCGGTGGCGAGCAAGAACGCCGAGCATCGCGTGCGCGAAGCGGAGCGGGGGATGGCGATCGTCGTCGAGGAACAGCAGCGTTTCGACGGCTGGTTTTCGGCCTTGCGCGCAGTTCCGACGATTCGCGGCCTGCGTGACCGCGCGGAGGGAATTCGCACGCGCGAACTCGAGAAGACGCTTGGTCGACTCGAACTCGGCGACAAAGAGCAGTCGGCCGTCGACGCATTGACAAAGGCGATCGTCAACAAGATTATGCACGCCCCGGTCTCGCGCCTCAAGCAAGAGGCGGAGCGCGAAGGGGGCATGGCTTACCTGGAAACCGCTCGAGTACTCTTCGCGCTCGACGACGAATCGGATGAAAAGTGACCACAATTCGAATTGCTACACGCGCGAGTGATCTCGCACTCTATCAGGCTCGGTACGTAGCGGGTCGACTCGAGAACGAGCTCGGCGCATCGACCGAGATCGTGCCGTTGAAGACCACGGGCGATCGGATCCAGAGCATTTCTCTCGCGAAGATCGGCGGCAAGGGTCTGTTCGTGAAGGAAATCGAGCAGGCGCTCACGGATGGCCGCGCCGATGTGGCTGTGCACAGCGCCAAGGATCTGCCCGCAGTTCTCGCCGACGGCCTCGCGCTCGCCGCGTTTCCCGAACGCGCGGACTATCGCGACGCGTTTGTGGCGCGCAAGTCCGGAGCGACGCTCGCGGAGTTGAGTGAGGGGGCTCGCGTGGGTACGGGCAGCGCTCGCCGCGCCGCCCAGCTGAAGGCGCATCGCGCGGATCTCGAAATCATGCCGCTGCGGGGCAACGTGCCCACGCGGTTGAGGAAGCTCGTCGATGAAGATCTCGACGCGGTGATCCTGGCTTGCGCGGGCCTCGATCGGCTCGGCTTCGGCGATCAGATCGCAGAGCGGATCTCCCCGGACGTGATGTTGCCGGCCGTCGCTCAGGGCGCGCTGGCCATCGAGTCGCGCGGTGGAGAACAACTCTGCGACGATCTCGCTGCGCTCAACGATGCACAGACGGAGCGCGCCGTCCTCGCGGAGCGCGGCTTTTTGGCTCGCCTCGGAGCTGATTGCACGGTCCCCGTCGCCTGTCTCGCGGAAGACGCCGCCGGTGGGATGCTGCGGCTGCGCGGCCTCGTCGCCTCTGAGGATGGGAGTCGCATCGTACGCGGAGAACTCGAAGTCTCACCCGACGAGGCGGCCGCCGGTGGTAGCCAACTCGCCGACCGGATCCTCGCGAGTGGAGGCGAAGACATCCTCGCCGAAATTCGATCCGGGGCCGGGGCGTGACCGCAGATCGGCGACCCCTCGGCCGAGTCTGGTTGGTGGGCGCTGGTCCGGGTGATCCCGACCTGATCACGCTGCGCGGTGCGGCCGTGCTGCGCGAAGCGGACGCCGTGGTCTACGACGCGCTCGCGTCGAACGAGTTGTTGGAATTGGCCCCGCCCGAAGCCGAGCGCTTCAACGTCGGCAAGCGCGGACACGAAGAAATCAACCGATCGCAAGACGACATCAATGCGCTGCTGGTCCGCCTCGCCCGCGAGGGCAAGAAGGTCGTGAGGCTCAAGGGTGGAGACCCCTTCGTGTTCGGCCGCGGCGGCGAAGAGGCGACCGCGTGTGCGGAAGCTGATGTCGCGTTCGAGGTGATCCCCGGGATTTCGTCGGTGATCGGGGCCCTGGCCTACGCGGGGATCCCGATCACGGATCGGCGCCATTCGGCGTCGTTTTCGGTGGTGACCGGCCACAAGGATCCGACGCGGGTGTCGCAAGAAACCCGCTGGAGGGAACTCGCAACGGCTTCCGACACACTCGTGATCCTGATGGGCATGCGCAACCTCGAGTCGATCGTCGAGCACTTGCTGAAGGGTGGGTGCGCGGCATCGAAACCGGCTGCGGCCGTGATGAACGGAACCCTGCCGAGCCAGCAGGTGGTGGTCGCGCCGTTGGCGGAGTTGGTCGGGAAAGTGCGTGACGCCAAACTCGGCGCCCCGTCTGCGGTGGTCGTCGGTGATGTGGTTCAGCTGCGGGATTCACTCGCGTGGTTCGAAAAACGGCCGCTCTTCGGCTCTCGCGTGCTCGTCACGCGCGCCGCCGACCAGAGCGGAGAAATCGCCAGCGCGCTGCGGGAGCTCGGCGCCGAGGCCGTGGTGATTCCGATGATCCACCTGGCACCCCCCGCCGACCTTTCCGAGATCGATACCGCCCTCGGCCAGCTTGCGGGTTACGACGCGCTCTTGTTTACCAGCGCGAACGCCGTGCGCTTTTTCGCTGCACGCGCCGGGGAAATCGGGCTCTCAACGCTCGAAGGTGCACCCCCGGTCGCCTGCGTGGGGTCGATCACGGCCGATGCGGCGCGAAGAGCGGGATTTTCGGTGGAGCTGGTGCCCGACGATCGCCGCGACGCCGTGGGTCTGCTCGAGGCGGTCTCGAAGCACTGGCCGCCGCGAGGTCGGCGTTTTCTGCTCCCCCAGGCCGAAGCCGCGCGCCCCGTGCTGGCCGAAGGTCTGCGGGAGGGCGGCGCATCGGTCGATGCAGTGACCGTCTACCAGACCGTCGCCGCGGAGGTCGACGCCGCGGCCCTGCGCGAGCAACTTTGCAGCCGCCGACTGGATGCACTTACCTTTACGAGCCCGTCGACCGCAGAGAACTTTGTGGCCCTGCTGGACGAAGAGAGTTTGAAGGCTGCCGCGGGCTGCACGATCGCCGCGATTGGCTCGGTGACCGCAGACGCGCTACGACGCCTGGGCCTCGAGCCGGATGTTGTGCCCGACGAGCCGACGATGCAGAGGTTGGCCGAGGGGTTGGCGGCTCGCATGGGCCGCGAATCAGAGGGAGACGAACAATGAGTTACCCCATCACGCGGATGCGCCGCCTGCGCGGCAGCGAGAGGCTGCGCCAGATGCTCCGCGAAACGCGGTTGTCGCGAGACGAACTGATCCTGCCGTTGTTTATCGTGGAGGGCAGTGGTGTTCGCGAGCCGGTGGTCTCGATGCCGGGCGTGCTCCGCTACTCGGTGGACACGGTGGTCGAGGAAGTGAAGCGGGTTCGCGATGCCGGGATCCACGCGGTGATTCTCTTCGGAATCCCGGACGTCAAAGACGCGCGCGGCTCGGGGGCCGATGCAGCCGACGGCATCGTGCAGCGCGCCGTCGAGGCGATCAAGGCCGCCGAGCCCGACCTCTGCGTGATGACCGACGTCTGCCTCTGTGAGTACACCGATCACGGTCACTGCGGGATCATCGCCAATGAGGATGTCGACAACGATCCCTCGGTCGAGCGGCTGGCTCTGACCGCGCTGTCTCACGCGCGCGCCGGTGCGGACATCGTCGCACCCTCCGACATGATGGATGGGCGGGTCGCAGCAATTCGCGCCGCGCTCGACGGGAACGATTTCCCCAATGTCGCCATTCTCTCGTACGCGGCCAAGTTCGCGAGCGCCTACTACGGCCCGTTTCGCGATGCCGCGGAGAGCACGCCGCAATTCGGCGATCGGCGCAGCTACCAGATGGACCCCCCGAACCGGCGAGAAGCGATGCGCGAGATGCGCCTCGACCTCGAGGAGGGTGCGGACGCGCTGATGGTCAAACCCGCGCTCCCCTACCTCGATCTGCTCGCGGATGCGCGCCGGGAGTTCGATCTCCCGCTGGCCGCCTACCAGGTTTCGGGCGAGTACGCGATGATCAAAGCCGCCGCCGAACGCGACTGGATCGACGGCGAACGCGCGATGGACGAGTCGTTGATCGCCATCAAGCGCGCCGGTGCGGATTGGATCGTGACCTACGCAGCGGTCGAAGTTGCGGGTCGTTTGAAACCGTAAATCCCGATCCCGAACACTCAGGGAGTCCCGTGTCCGTCGAATACAAAGTCGTCGAAATCACCACCGTCACCGACGAGGCCATCGAGTCGGTTCTCAATGAGTGGGTCGCCCAGGGTTGGAGCTACGACGGTCTCCAATTTGCGATGCGAGAATCTTCACCCCGCCCCTGCATGGCGTTCGTGACCTTCAAACGAGAACTCGCGGATTCGGCCGGCGACTGATCGGGCCCAGCGGCCCGTCAGTCCTTCTCGGTGCTGTCCTTCGTCTCGATCCGGATGTCCGCCTTGTTACCGGTTTTCGGATCGTCGCTGAGCTTGAATTCAGCCTTCACCTTCAGGGTTCGACCCTCGAGCAGCTCCTGGAGGACGGCGGCGAGGTCGATGTCTTTCAGGGTCTTGGCGATTTCACGGCTCAGCCGGTCGAGAAAATCGTTGCGGGTTCGATCGCTGCTCTCCGAGATGTAATCCGTCCAGTCCTTGGGAACCGTATCCCCGAGAGCCCTGCGGACGGCCTCTTCGGTGGTGAAAAAGCCGGTCAGACCCAGCGCGATGGCGCGCCGCATCAGCTCGGGGATGGCACTGAGGCGCTCTTGCTCTTCCGCGCCTTCGCGCTCGGCCGGCTCCTCGGCGCGCTTTTCCGGCTCAATTCTTTGCTTCCCTCGGGACTGCGCCATGGAGTAGAATCTCCTGTGGGGAGGTGAAATGATGATTGAGCCTGTATCTGTGCCGGCCGACAGCGAAATCCGCGTCCGGGACATCATGCAAACCGGCATTGTGACCATCAGCGCTGGCGACACGCTTTCAACGGTCGAGGATATCATGACCCTCGGCGGCCTGCGTCACATCCCGGTCGTTCGCGGTGGGACGCTGGTTGGAGTGGTTTCCGAGCGGGATCTGCTGCGGGCCTCGCTCTCGAATCTGACCGGATTCGGGCACGAAGAGCGGCGCGCATTCCTCCAGGTGGTGGAAATCGCCCGGGTGATGTCCACCCCACCGGTCATCATTTCCCCAGACGCCGAGATCGGGCAAGCCGCCCGGCTGCTTGCCGAAAAGCGGATCGGCTGTCTGCCGGTGATCGAGGAAGGCAAGTTGGTCGGCCTTCTGACCGAGACCGATGTGCTCCGATACATCGCGGGCAGCTGGTACCCGGGGCTCTGACGGCTCAGCGCGGGTGACGCCGATGGTTCGGCCGCAAATCCGGGTGGGTGGTTGCCCAGAGCCGAGGCCCGCCCGGAGCAAGCTGAGAAAGGTCAATTCTGGTTTGGCAATTCCCGCGGGGATCCTTTAATCTCGTGGTGATGGTGGGACGCTGTGAGCGCGGGCGCTCCCAAATGGCAATCGCCGGCGGGAACGACGCAGCCGCAAGGGGCTATACGGGATGACATCATCGATCCTGGTTGCGACGGACGGTTCAGAGGCTGCTGCTGCTGCAGAGCGCTTCGGGGCGGAGTTTGCGGCGCGCCTGAAGGCGCGTGTCGTCGGGGTTTGCGTCGTCGAAGATCGCTTCGCGCGCGGTATGTCCGAAGACGGGCTCGGGGTCACACCGCCCCCGGCGGAGCCGATGGCCAACTACCTGAGAGCCCGCGCGGAAGCGGCCAGTCGACGCTTTGCCGAGCGCGCGAGTACGGCCGGGGTCGAGTGCACGACCGAAATTCTCCAGGGGATCGCCGACGACCGGATCGTCGAGCGCGGCCAGAAGACCGACCTCATCGCCGTGGGTCGGGATGGCCAGCACGCCGCCTATCGAACTGGACTGATCGGCTCGACGGCGAGTGGCGTGATTCGCAAGACCGCCAAGTCCGCCCTCGTGGTTCCCAGCAGCGCCCAACTCTCGGGCCCCATCGTGCTCGCCTTCGACGGTTCTGCGGGATCTCGGCTCGGCGCCAATCTCGCCGTGCAGATCGCGACCCGGCTCAGCGAGCCGATTCACGTCTTCGTCGATTCGAAGGACAAGGGGCGCGCGATCGCGCGGTTCGAAGAGGTCCGCGCCCTCGCCGGATCGCTCCCGGTGCCCGTTCGCGAGATTTCTTCCACCCTGGGTCGACCGGACGTCAAGATCGTCGATTCGGCGCGTGAGGTACGCGCGAGCTTGATCGTGATGGGCGCTTACGGGCGCAATCGAATCACCGACTATTTCCTCGGAAGCAATTCCGCCGCGGTGGTGAGGACCTCACCCGTGGCGGTCCTTCTCGCACGCTGACCGTGGATCCGCGGTCGATCGGCCTGGCTCGATGGGCCACCCGGCTTCGGCCTGAAATTTCCAATCTCACATCGGAATCTTTCGATCGCACACGTGGCGCGGGCCGATGATCGGCGAATTTGCGCGCGTGCCCCTCGCCGAGATCCGCGCGCGTCTCGAGGCGGTCTCCTCTTCGGAAGAGCGCGAGCGGATGGCGGCGATCTTGCGCAGCGATTCGCGCAGTGGCGCACGCCTGCTGGGGGATGCGATCGATCGTCGCGAGCGCGCGCGCCACACTGAACGCGAGCGGCTCGTGCGTTTTTTCGCCCGCCGAGAGCAGCTGCTTCAATCGGGAGTGAATTTCGTCGCAGGTGTCGATGAAGTCGGGGTCGGGCCGCTGGCGGGGCCTCTGGTGGCCGCAGCGGTGGTCTTTCCGCACGAGGTGGAATTGGAGGCACTCAGTGGCCTCGACGATTCGAAGCGCGTAGCGCGCAAGGCGCGCGAGGCGTTGGATCGCGAAATTCGCAAACAGGCGGCCGCGGTTTTCGTCGCCGAAATCTCGTCGATCGACGTGGACCGGCTCAATCCGCACGGCGCGTCGCTCGCGGCGATGAAACGCGCAGTCGCCGGCCTGCCACTCCAACCCGGTCACGTGCTCGTGGACGCGCGCACGATTCCGGATCTCGCCGTACCGCAAACCGCGTTGATCCACGGAGATGCGCTGGACGCGTCGATCGCGGCCGCATCGATCGTCGCGAAGGTGCACCGCGACGCGTGGATGTGTGAGCTCGACGAGCGCTACCCCGGCTACGGATTCAGTCGCCACATGGGTTACGGCACGCGCGAGCACCTCGCCGCGCTCGATCGCCTCGGTCCGTGCCCGGCCCATCGCCAATCCTTCGCCCCGGTGTCGCGAGCACAAGTTCGCTAGTAGCCAATGGCGCGTATTCGCACAGAACCCGAAGACTTTCGCGTCGAAGAGCTGCCGCTGTATCCGCCGAGTGGCGAGGGTGAACACATATTCGTGTGTGTCGAGAAGCGGCTCGTCACCACCGAGGATGTCGCCAACGCGCTCGCGCGCTTCGCGGGGGTGCGCGCGCGCGATGTCGGCTACGCGGGACGCAAAGATCGCATTGCCGTCGCGACCCAGTGGCTTTCCGTGCCGGGCCTCGATCCACAGCGGGCACTGGATTTCGAACTCGACGGCGTTCGCGTGCTGGAGGCGATCCCGCACGGACATAAATTGCGCACCGGGCAGTTGCTCGGAAATCGCTTCGAAATTGCCGTACGCGGCCTCGACGATGAGGCTCGGGAAGCGGCGTGCGCGAGATTCGACAAGATCGGCCGGGCCGGGATGGCCAACTCGTTCGGGTCTCAGCGCTTCGGACGCGCGGGTCGAAATGTCGAAATGGGCGCTCGCCTGTTGCGCGGAGAGGTCCGCATGAAAGATCGGCGCAAAGCGCGCTTTGCGATCTCTGCATTGCAGTCGGCTGTTTTCAACGATGTGCTCGACACCAGGCCGACGGGCATCGGCGAACTGGAGCTCGGTGACGTCGCGATGCTTCACGGTTCGGGCGGGCAGTTCCTGGTCGAAGACGTCGAGCGAGAGCAACCGCGGGCGGTGGCCTTCGAGATCAGCCCCACCGGCCCCATCTTCGGAAACCGTGTCATCGAGCCCGCGGGCGAAGTCGCAATCCGCGAAAATGCCGCACTCGAGTCGCGTGAGATTTGCCTCGCGGATCTCCGCCCTCCCCCCGGCGTCCGCTTGCGAGGTGCTCGGCGCGCGTTGCGGGTGCGACCGAACAACGCGCGAATACGAGACTTTTCGGGCGGGTTCTGGCTGGACTTCGAACTCCCGCCGGGAAGCTATGCAACCGTGTTGATCCGAGCCGTCCTGGGCGAAGAGCCGGAGGTGGGCCCCGAGGTCTTTGCGGGTGACATTCAGCCGTGAGCCGGGTTACTCTGAGGCCCGCAGAGGAGGATCCCCCGATGAAAATTGCCGATTGCGTCACGGATCTGATCGGCCACACGCCGCTCGTCCGCTTGAACCGTGTGGCTTCTTCGGTTTCGCCGACGATCGTCGCGAAGCTCGAGAGTCAGAACCCCGCAAATAGCGTCAAGGATCGGATTGGATTCGCGATGATCGAGGCCGCCGAAAAGGCGGGCGCGCTGACTCCCGGCGAAACCGTGATCGTCGAACCGACCAGCGGAAACACCGGCATCGCGCTTGCGATGGTGGCCGCCGTGAAGGGTTACCAGTGCATCTTGACCATGCCGGAATCGATGAGTCCCGAGCGTCGCGCAGTCTTGCGCGCCTTCGGGGCCAAACTCGTTTTGACCGATCCCGCCAAGGGCATGCCCGGTGCGATCGATCGCGCGAAGGCGTTGCTTGCCGAGATACCGAATTCGTACATGCCGCAGCAATTCCAGAATCCCGCCAACCCGGAGGTGCACGCCAGGACCACGGCGGAAGAAATCTGGGAGGACACCGATGGCAAGGTCGATGCGGTGATCGCAGGTGTTGGAACCGGCGGGACGATCACGGGCATCGCGCAGTCCATCAAGAAGCGAAAGCCCGGGTTCAAGGCGATCGCGGTCGAGCCCGAGGACAGCCCCGTGCTCTCGGGTGGCTCGCCCGGTAAACACGTGATCCAGGGCATCGGCGCCGGATTCGTGCCGGACGTTCTCGAGAAGGATCTTCTCGATGGTATCGTCCAGGTGGGTAATGACGAGGCGCTCGAGATGGCGCGTCGACTCGCCACGGAGGAAGGGTTGCTCTGCGGGATCTCGTCCGGTGCCGCCGTGGCTGCGGCCATCAAATACGCGTCGGGCGCGGGCAGCGGCAGTGAACTGATCGTCGTGATCATTCCGAGTTTCGGCGAGCGTTATATCCAGACGAAGCTGTTCGAGCCCTATCGTTACGAGGGCAGTGACGACATCGACGTCTGAACGGATCCACTTTGGTTTTCCTGATTTGTTTGATCGCAGTTTTCTGGAGGGGCTGAATCCATGGCAAACGATCTGTCCGATCGGATTCAATCGATCGTCGCTGACCAGCTCGGAGTCGAACGCGTCGAAGTGACCAAGGACGCGAGCATTCTCGATGATCTTGGTGCGGATTCGCTCGACGTGGTCGAACTGGTGATGACCCTCGAAGAGGCCTTCGATATCGAAGTCCCCGACGATGCCGTCGAGGAAATGCGCACGATCGGCGACATTCAGCGTTTCGTGGAGTCACACGCCAGCTGAATGCCGCGAGGGCAGGGGCCCGGCGCAGCCGCGGCGGCTTCGCGTACCCCGCTTCCCGATTCGGCGAATTGGCGAATTGGTGGAAGGGAGTAGGGATGTCAGCCGGGTCCGCGGCCACGCCTTCCAGGATTCTTCTGGTTGACGGTACCAACTCCCTCTACCGCGCGTTCTTTGCGATCCCCCCGCTTCGCGCACCCGACGGCACTCCGACCAACGCCGCCTACGGCTTCGTCAACATGTTGATGAAGGTGATTCGCGAAGAGGCGCCCGATCGCGTGATCGTCGTGTTCGACGCGCGCGGTCCGACCTTCCGTCACAAACTCTACGATGCCTACAAGGCCAATCGAGAAGCCCAACCCGAGGACCTCGCGGTTCAGTTTCCGATCGTTCGCGAGCTCGTCGACGCCTACCGGATCCCCGTCGTTTCGGTGCCGGACTTCGAGGCCGATGACGTGATTGCCACGCTTGTCGAGCGCGCTCCGAAAGACGCACAGATCTCGATCGTCTCCACAGACAAAGACCTGATGCAGCTGGTCAGCGATCGCGTCACGCTGCTCGACGGCGTGAAGGATCGCCGTTACGGGCCGTCCGAAGTCGAGGCGCGCTTCGGTGTGGGGCCCGACCGCATTCTCGATTTGCGTTCGCTCGTCGGTGATCCCAGCGACAACATTCCAGGCGTGAAGGGGATCGGAGAAAAGGGCGCGGCGAAGTTGATCGACGAATGGGGCTCGCTCGAAAACCTGATCGAACACCGATCGGAGATTTCGGCGACTCGGGCGAGAAACGCACTCGAGTCCCAGGTCGATGAAGCGCGACTTTCGAAGCGCCTCGCGACACTTCGCACGGATGTGCCCGTCCCGACCGAACTCGACGAGGTCGTGCATGAAGCACCCGACCGCGACATTCTCCGCGCACTCTTCGAGCGGCTGGGCTTCGTGCGTCTCGTCGACGCGATCGATGCCGACGGCGGCCCTGCGGCCGAGCCGCGTTCCGAGACGGCCGTGAGCGTCGAGTGGGTGAAGGACGCTGCGGCGCTCGACGCGCTTGCGGCTGAATTGCGCGCGCTTCCAATGGTTTCGCTGATCTGTGCCCTCGGCGAAAATGCGCCGCTCTCGGGCGATGTCGCAGGGCTCGCGTTCGGTCTCGCCGAGGATCGCGCGGCCTATCTTCCGATCGGCGCAGACGCGGGCGGGCTTTCGATGGAAGACGTCGTCGGCCGGCTGCGCGCCCTGCTCGAGGGATCGGACGCTTGCGACTGGAGCGCGATCGACACCAAGCAGAGCCAGATCGTCTTCGGCGAAGCGGGACTCACGCTTCCGACACCCGCGTTCGACCTCGGCATCGCGAGCCAGTTGCTCGACCCCGCCGGTGCCAATTCGGTCAGCGCGCTCGCGCAGCGCGAACTCGGCCGCAAGGTGGCGAGCTGGGAGGATCTCGCGGGTCGCGGCGCCAAGGCCCAGCCGATCCGCGAACTCGCTGCCGATGACGTCGCAAACTGGGCGGCCCAACAGGTCTGTGCGCTCCGCTCTCTCCAGGGCGTGCTCGCAGATCGGCTCGAAAGTGACGGCCTCGCGACTCTCTGCGATACGGTCGAGTTGCCACTGACTGGCGTGCTCGCGCGCATGCATCGAGTCGGGGTGCGCGTCGACGAACCGATGCTCGCGAAACTTTCAGAAGAATGGGGTCAGCGGCTCGAGGGAATCGAAACAAAGATCTACGAACTCGCCGGTGAGCCGTTTCTGATCTCTTCGCCCAAGCAGCTCCAGAAGATCTTGTTCGAGAAGCTGAAGTTGGAGCCGATCAAGAAGACCAAGACCGGCTATTCGACCGACGAGAGCGTGCTCGTGCAGCTCGCCTCCAAACACGATCTGCCCGCAGAAATTCTCGCCTACCGACGCCTCGCGAAACTCAGGAGCACCTACGTGGATGCGCTGCCTCCGCTCGTGAATCCCGCGACGGGTCGCATCCATCCGACCTTCCATCAACTCGGCGCCGCGACAGGGCGCTTTTCTGCCGCCGATCCGAACGTCCAGAACATTCCGATCCGCAGCGACGAGGGCATTCGGATACGTGAGGCGTTCGTTCCCGCGGTGGGCAGGGTGTTGCTCTCGGCCGACTACTCGCAGGTCGAGTTGCGCCTGCTCGCCCACTTCTCGGGGGATCCGAGCCTCGTTGATGCGTTCGAGTGTGGAGACGACATCCACCGCAGGACCGCAGCCGAAGTCGCGGGCATCGATCTCGAGGACGTCAGCGACGACCAGCGCGCGCACGCCAAGGCGGTGAACTTCGGCATTATCTACGGACTCTCGGCATTCGGGCTCGCCAATCAACTCGGCATCGCGAGCGCGGAAGCCCAGAAGACGATCGACGCCTATTTCGCGCGGTATCAAGGTGTGCGCACATTCATCGACGAGACGATCGGGCACGCGCGCGAGCGCGGCTTCGTGCAGACGCTGATGGGGCGGCGCCGCTACCTGCCCGATCTCGCCTCGCGCAACCGCACCCTGCGCCAGGCCGCCGAACGAATGGCCGTCAACAGCGTGCTCCAGGGGACGTCCGCCGATCTGATCAAGAAAGCGATGGTGGAACTCGCCCCGGCGATCGACGAGGCGGGCCTGCGCACCGAGATGATCTTGCAGGTTCACGATGAGCTCGTCTTCGAGACCCCTCCCGCAGAAGTGGAAGCGCTGACCGCGCTCGTGGTCGAACGGATGGAGGGGGTGTGGCCCCTGCGCGTGCGGCTTCGGGTGGAGGTGGGTGTCGGCGCGAATTGGCGGGAGGCCCATTGAGCGACTCGACGGTGCCGACCGGGCGAATAGTTGGGGCTGCTTCTGCGTCGAAACAGGGTGAGCGTTCCGAAGCGGACCCGACCGACCTCGAAGCCGTGACCCGAGCCGCAAAAGGGGATCACGAGGCCTTTCGGGTGCTCGTGGAGCGATATCAGGATCGCGCCTATGGGCTGGCACTTCGGGTAATGCGCGACGAGGAGCAGGCAAAAGATGTCCTGCAAGACGCGTTTCTCAAGGCATATCGCTCGCTCGACCGGTTTGAAGGCCGCTCGAGCTTCTACACGTGGTTCTACCGGGTGGTGATGAATCTCTGCATCGACGCCAAGCGCCGCCAGCCAGCGGGCCGGACGGTGGAATGGGACGAGACACACGCGCTCGAGACGCCCGTTGGGACCGGACTCGATGCGGTCGATCCCGCCCGCCAACAGGCGGAGGGGCCCGCCGGCGATCTGGAGCGCGCGGAGCTTCGCGAGACCCTCCAGCGCGCGATCGAAAAGCTGCCCGATGACGCGCGGCAGACATTGGTGCTTCGCGAGGTCGACGGGTTGACGTATTCGGAGATCGCGAAGTTGCTGGGGAGCCCGAAGGGCACCGTCATGAGCCGCCTGCACCATGCGCGGCGTCGGCTTCGCGCTCTGCTCTCCGAGCAGGACGCTGACGAGTTCGGCGAGGAGGTTCTGTGAATTCAACGCGTGCGGAAGCAGTCGGAAGGGACCAGCGAGATCTCAACGCCTATCACGATGGTGAGCTGAGCGGTCTGCGATGCTGGATTTTCGAGCGCCGGCT
>JAFDAW010000281.1 GCA_019313605.1 Deltaproteobacteria bacterium | reverse complement strand
TGCGATCTGCTGGGAGCCCAAGGCCCCGTTCGAAGTGGAAGAGATCGATCTGGAGGGGCCGAAACAGGGCGAGTGTCTGGTGCGCCTCGCGGCGTCTGGTGTTTGCCACACTGACGCATTCACGCAAAGTGGCGAAGATCCCGAGGGTCTGTTTCCGGTCGTGCTCGGCCACGAGGGCGCGGGCGTCGTGGAAGAGGTCGGCCCGGGCGTGAGCTCCGTGGCGGTCGGCGACCACGTGATCCCGCTCTACATCCCCGAGTGCCGCGAGTGCAAGTACTGCGTTTCCGGCCGCACCAACCTCTGCTTCAAGTTGCGCGAGACCCAGGGTCGCGGCCTGATGCCCGACGGCACCAGCCGACTCTCCCACAAGGGCAAGATGCTCCACCACTTCATGGGTACCTCGACGTTCGCCGAGTACGCGGTCGTTCCAGAAATTGCGCTCGCGAAGATCCGCTCCGACGCACCGCTCGACAAAGTCTGCCTCTTTGGTTGCGCGGTGACGACCGGGATCGGCGCGGCGCTACACACCGCGAAGGTGAAGCCGGGTTCGACCGTCGCCGTGTTCGGTCTTGGCGGAGTCGGGCTGTCGGTGATCCAGGGTGCGGTGATCGCGGGTGCCGACCGCATCATCGCCGTCGACATGAACCCCGACAAGTTCGTGCTGGCCGGTCAACTCGGTGCGACGGACTTCCTGAACCCCAGAGAGATCGACGACATCACCGCAGCCATCATCGACATGACCGATGGCGGCGTCGACTACTCGTTCGAATGCGTGGGCAACGTCGACCTGATGGGCCAGGCGCTGGCGTGCACACACCGCGGTTGGGGAGAGTCGATCATCATCGGCGTTGCGGGCGCGGGTCAGGAGATCCACGCGCGTCCGTTCCTGCTCGTGACCGGCCGAAACTGGCGCGGGTCGGCGTTCGGTGGCGTGCGCGGCCGCACCCAACTCCCGCAGTTCGTCGACCGCTACATGTCGGGCCGCATCAAGCTCGACGAGATGGTCAACGCGACGATGCCGCTCGAAGGGATCAACGACGCATTCGAGAAGATGCACAAGGGCGAGGTGATCCGGAGCGTCCTGATCTACTAACCGGTCGCTGAAATACTCCGTGTCAGCGCACGCCGAGCCACGCCAATCCCTCCCAGACGACGAGGCGGAGCGCGACCAGCGTGAGCACGCCCTTGTAGAGCCGTGTGAACCAGCGCTCGTTTACGCTCTCGAGCACCTGGCTACCGATCCAGGTGCCCGCGATCACGGAAACGGAGAGCAGTGCGAGCGGGATCGCGTATTCGGCGAAAACGAAGCCCGCGACCCCGAAGATCGCGATCTTGACCAGGTGCCCCACCGCCTGGCAGGCGGCCTTGGTTCCGATCATCGCCTGGCGGCTGAGCCCGATTTTCAAGAAGAACGGCGCGATCAGCGGGCCCGCCGCGCCGATCGTCATGTTGATCAAGCCGACCACGGCTCCCAAAAAGAAAAACCGGCGGTGGATATCGGCGCGCTCGGGGTGCGTACCGATCAAGAGCCAGCCTCGCCTCCAGGTTGCGATCAACACGAAGACGCCGATCAACGCGCGCGTCACGTTTGGCGGCAGCGCTTGCGCGACCTCGATCCCCACGAAGCCCATGGGCACCAACATCACCGAGTAACGCCAGAGGATCGTCCAGTCGACGTGCTTGCGCTGGACGTACGTGCGCGAGCTGTTGGAGACGAGTTGCACGACTCCGTGGATTGGGATCGCGACGAGCGGCTCGAAGAAGAGCAGCATCACGGAGAGCAGCGTGATGCCGCCGGCCATCCCGATGACCGCCGAGAGCATGGAAGTCAGCAGGCCGACCGAGCAGAGGATGGCGAGATCGAGAAGTTCCAAGATTCAGCGTGACAGTTCGAGTGTCGTCATTCTCAGTGCTGGCTTGCCGCCTCTGCGACCACGCGCGCATTGCGTTCGAGGATGCCATCGCCGTGATCTGCGATTCGCTGATTCAAGTAGTCGGCCTTGATGGCGTGGCGCGCGATGAAGGATTCGGCGATGTCGAGTCTGCTGTTATCCACCCCAACCTGATCGAGCAGCTCGCAACTCGCGATCACGTCGATCACCATCTCGGTGAGGAGCTTCGCGCGCAGCAGCGCGTAGGAGATGTCTGAGAACATCACACCCATCGATTCCTCGACGCGCGCAGCCATGCCTTCGACGCGTTTGGCGAGTTCTGCGCGCATCGGGTCATCGGTCATCGCGGCCAGTTCCGATCGGATTTCCGTGAAGACCACTCCGAGAGCACCCTTGCCGATCTCGCGCAGTGCGAACGACGCCTGGATTTCGCTCGTCCCCTCGTAGACGGTCATGATCAGGCTGTCCGCGTGAAGTTTCGCAACCTCCGCATCCATCGTAAATCCGATGCCGCCGAAAACCTGCATCGCAGCGCGCGTAATCTGATCACAGGTCTCTGTCGCGAAGTATTTGCAAAGCGGCGTGAGCAGCCGAACCCGAGCGTTGTCGCGGTCGAGATCCGCGCGCATCTCGGTAGCCTGCGCGTCCGGTAGATCACCGCCCGCGAGTGCGGTTTCCCGAGCCAGGTTGAGGTCGAGCAGTCGATAGGTTCGGTAGAGCAGGGCGCGCACGGCTTCGCTGTCGACCACCATGTTCGCGAGCATCACCTCCACCATCGGTTGCTCGGCGATCGCCTTGCCGAATTGTTTGCGCTCGTGGGCGTAGGTGATGGCGTCGTGAACTGCGGCTTCGCAGATGCCCAGAGACTGGGAGGCCACGCCGAGGCGCGCGGCGTTCATCAGGTCGAGCATGGCCTTGAAGCCCTCTCCCGCGGCCCCGAGCCGGTGGCCGATCGAGCCCTCGAACAAGACCTCGCAGGTCGCTGAGCCGTGGATGCCCATCTTCTTCTCGAGCCGAGGCACCTTGACGCCGTTGGCGGATCCGTCCTCGAGGTGGCGCGGCACCAGCACGAGCGAGAGCCCGTGGGTGGTTCCGCGCGACTCGTCGAATTTGTCGTCGTCCCGCGCGAGCACCAGGTGGATTTCGGCGCCGCCGTTCGAGATGTAGATCTTCTGGCCATCGACCTGGACCCGGCCGTCCGGCAGATCGGTGACTCGCGTCGAGATCCCGCCGAGGTCACTTCCGGCCTCGGGTTCGGTGAGATCCATGCTGCCCTGGACCTCGCCCGAGGTAAACCGCGGCAAGTACGCGTCCTTGACCTCGTCGCTGGCATACCGCTCGATGTCACTCGCGGCGCCGGTCTGGAGCCCGACCACCATCATCAAGCTCGTGTCTGCGCGCGAAATCATCTCGAGAAAAATGCCGTTGAGTAGCGCGGGCAGCCCGTAGCCGCCGTACTGTTCGCTGACGGTCAGCGAGATGAGTCCGGCTTCGCAGAGCTGGTCGTAGGCCTGGCGGATGTGGGGAGGCGATTGAGCGCCCCCATCGGCCGTCAGTTCAGCCTCGGCTGCCCAGTTCTTGCGCGCCTCGGGTTCGAAGCTGGCAGCCATCGCGCTCGCCGTCTCGAGGATCGTCCTGTACGCGCCCACCTCGGCATCCACGTCGACAGCGCCGCCGCTGCGAATTTCGAGAAGTTCCTTCCAATCGACGAGGTGATCGAGATAGAGCCGCATTCCGGTGGTGAAGTAGTCGGCCATACGGGATCTCCTGCGAAATCAAACTCGGATGGTAGCCTATGCGCCCAAT
>JAFDAW010000280.1 GCA_019313605.1 Deltaproteobacteria bacterium | reverse complement strand
GTACCTGAAAAGCTCAGGAAAGAAAAAGGATACTCTCGTCGTATTCTTCTCGGATAACGGTGCAAATGGTTTCGAGATGGATAGCTATCCCGGCACCGATAAAGCTTGGATGGAGCACAATTCCGATAACCGTTTATCCAACTGGGGCAAACGCGGGTCGCGCATCGCACAGGGCCCCGGGTGGGCGCAAGCCAGTTCGACTCCTTTTCATCTCTTCAAGAACTTCCTCGCCGAAGGCGGGATTCGCTCGCCGCTGATCATAAGCGGACCTGGAGTTGCCCATCAGAACGAGACCGTGGATGGCGTAGCGCATGTGATGGATTTAGCTCCTACTTTTCTTGAACTTGCTGGAGCAACATATCCGGCGACCTACAACGGCAAACCAGTCGAGCAACCACGCGGAAAGTCGATGGTTCCGCTTCTATCCAAAAACAGTTCAACGGTTCACGGACCAGATGAAGCGATCGGTTGGGAATACAACAACTTCAAGGCGATTCGAATTGGCGACCACAAAGCGACCTGGATCAGTAAGCCCTTTGGTCCGAGTGAATGGCAGATCTTCGATCTGAGCGTCGATCCGGGCGAAAGCAAGGATTTATCCACCCAGAAGCCAAAGCTGAGGCAGCGCCTTATTGATGCCTGGGATGAGTACGCCAAGTCGGTAGGGGTTGTCCCTCCCGAAGGTGGCCTCTTTTCCAATAATTAGACTTGGGGGGATAGACCTTTCAAGAGTATCGCCGAGCCTTATCCCTCAAGCGGACTGGAAGATACGGCGGCGGTTCGCATTCTCCACGGGCCGGTCTTGACCTAGCCCGGAATATCTGGTCCAGATCGAAAGTGGTAAAACGCCAACCGAGGAGATCTGAAGCATGCCGAAGAAACGGTAGAGGGAAATGGTTCGGTCTGGTTCGGTGTTCTGATGCGCAACGCTCGCAGGAGCAAGTTCGCTAAGTGCGCGAAATCAAATGGTGACCCGGGCGCGATTCGAACGCGCGACCCCCAGCTTCGGAGGCTGGTGCTCTATCCAGCTGAGCTACCGGGCCACAATCCTGGTGGGACGTAGAGGATTCGAACCTCCGACCTCCGCGGTGTGAGCACGGCGCTCTAACCAACTGAGCTAACGTCCCAGGATCTGGAGTGTTTTAGCAGAGTGGGGCGTCCGACGCGCACGTTTTCGCTTCCGCGGTCCCTGCCCTGCCTCCCGAACCCTCTCCCAATCTCACCCTTAAAGGCGCGCTGGCCTGCGTTAATTCTCGCGGGCTTTCTGGCGCTTCGCGGCCGCCACGTAGGCGACGAAGAGCGGGTGCGGGCGGAAAGGGGTCGAGGCGAACTCGGGGTGGAACTGGCAGGCCACGAACCAGGGGTGGTCTTCGATCTCGACGACCTCGACGAGTTTGCCATCCGGCGAAGTACCGGCAATGACGAGGCCGGCCTCTTCGAGCTTCTCGCGGTACTCGGGGTTGAGTTCGTAGCGGTGACGGTGGCGCTCGGAAATGCGCTCCTGACCGTAGGCGCGAAACGAGTGTGTTCCCGGCTGCAGCACGCAGGGCCAGGCGCCCAGACGCATCGTGGCGCCCATGTCTTCGATCTCGCGCTGTTCGGGCAGCAGGTCGATTACGGGGTACGCGGTGTCGGGGTCGACCTCGACGGAGTTGGCGCCCTCGAGGCCTGCGACATTGCGCGCATAGTCGATCACCGAGAAGTGCATGCCGAAGCAGATGCCGAAATACGGGATCCGCTTCTCCCGCGCGTAGCCGACCGCGAACATCTTGCCCTCGGCGCCGCGGGAACCGAAGCCGTGGGGCACGAGGATTCCATCGCAATCTGCAAGCACGCTCGGATCGTCGAGTTTCTCCGAGTCGAAGTACTCGATCTTCACAGCCGCGCGGTTTGCGAAGCCTCCGTGGTAGAGCGCCTCGTTGAGGCTCTTGTAACTCTCGGTGAGTTCGACGTACTTGCCCACCATGCCGATCGTAACCTCGGACTCGGGGTTCTGGGCGCGCTGGACGATATCGGTCCAGAGGCGCAAGTCTGGGCGCCCGGTCCAGATGTTGAGGATCTGGGTGATCTTCTCGTCGAGGCCCTCTTTGTTGAGGATCAGCGGAACTTCGTAGATGACGTCGACGTCTTTGGCGGTGATCACCGCGTCTTCATCGACGTTGCAAAACAGCGCGATCTTGGCCTTGACGGACTTCGGCAGAAAGCGATCCGTCCGACACAAGATGATGTCTGGAGAAATACCGACCGTGCGCAACTCCTTGACGGAGTGCTGAACGGGTTTGGATTTGAGTTCGCCCGCGGTCTTGATGTACGGAACTAGCGCGGTGTGGATGTAACAGACGTTTTCGCGGCCGACATCGCTACGCATCTGGCGGATGGCTTCGAGGAATGGCAGCGACTCGATGTCGCCCACGGTGCCGCCGATCTCGACGATCAGGATGTCGACACTGTCGGCAGCGAGGTGGATCCGCTCTTTGATTTCGTCCGTGACGTGGGGAATCACCTGAACGGTGCCACCCAGATAATCGCCGCGCCGCTCGCGCTTGAGCACCGAGTCGTAGATCCGCCCGGCGGTCACGTTGTTTACCTGCCCCATGCGGGCGTGCGTGTAGCGCTCGTAGTGCCCGAGACCGAGATCCGTCTCGGCGCCGTCATCCGTGACGTAGACCTCGCCGTGCTGCTGGGGGTTCATCGTCCCGGGGTCGATGTTGAGATAGGGATCGAGTTTCAGGAAGGTGACCCGCAAACCGCGCGCTTCGAGCAGCGCACCGACCGAAGCCGACGCGAGTCCCTTGCCGAGCGACGAGAGCACCCCGCCCGTGACGAAAATGAACTTGGTGGTGCGATCCTTCACCTCTCCCCCCTTCCGATCATCCCATCATGCCTATCTTACGCGTGCGCCGGGCTCTTGTGAAACCGAGTCTTCGATCCGAATCGTGTGGATCGGAACAAACGGTTCCGGGAGCGCGTCGATCGCGAAAAAACCCCTATCAAGCGTCTCGTGCGGCGTACTGGGCGGACCGACTTCCTCGGTCACACGCGCTTCGAAACACAGGTTGACGAATTGCGAGTTCTCGCCACTCGACGACTGGACGGTCTGCTGCTCGGGATCGGAATACACGCCGATCAGCCGGCCCACGTCGATCGCAAAACCCGTCTCTTCGAGCACTTCCCGCGCGGCCGCTTGCGCAACGGACTCACCCGGCTCGACGTGCCCACCCGGCAAACCCCAATGCGCATTGTCGGCTCGCTGGATCAACAAGATCTCTCCGTTGCCACCATCGCGTCTGGCCACTGCAGAAACGGTGAGCCGCACCCGCGTCGGATTCTTCGCGAAATAGCGAGTCACCCCGAAGCCCTGTGGGCGACGAGCGGGAGAACAAAAACAACGCTGAGCAGTCTATTTTTTCGGGACACGATCCAGTCGGACGTGGTTTGGAGATTTATAACGCGGCGTCGGAAGCGCGTCAATCCGAGTGCGTGTGATGCGCAGTGAACCAGCGTTTTGCGCGCAACTAAGGTGTTCTCCCGGGGCCAGCGGCGTCTGGAGTGCTGCGCGATCAGTGCGGCCGCGCCGGCTCGAACAGGCCGGTCAGGGGACCAGCGGCGCCTCGAGCAGCGCCAGCTCCTCGGGCAGCCCGCACGCGAGATTGGCGCACTGCACGGCCTGCCCGCTCGCGCCCTTCACGAGGTTGTCGATCGCAG
>JAFDAW010000279.1 GCA_019313605.1 Deltaproteobacteria bacterium | reverse complement strand
CACTTCGGTGTCGAGTTCGTCCGGTCGTGGGTCTCGACCTTCGAGCACATTGCCCGACAGAACGCGGCGATACGTCTCCCAGGCGTTCGACAGCAGGTCTCGTTGTTGCGGAACGATATGAAGCGGCTTGCGAAGAGATTTCTTCAGCCTCTCGGAACCGAGCGCCGCCTCGAGCCTGGCGGTATCCCCTACTACCCAGACGGCATCTACTTCCGGACAATCCTGGAGTGTGCGGACGACGTGGGTAACGAGTGGTAGGCCATCGACTTCGAGATAGACCTTGCTCTTCCCGTAGACGGCCTTCGCCGCGTGGCTATCGCCGGCCGTCACAATCGCAGGGATGCCCAACCCTCAGTCTCCTTCCGACTCGTCGAGCAAGAAAATCACTTGGAGCGTGACGAGATATTCGAGAATTTCACCGTCTTCAACCCGGGCGCTCTCCTCGATGATCTTGATCCCGGTAATGCCGCGAAGTGTTTTACTGGCGCGCTCGAAACCGAGCTCGGCCGCTTCCTGCCAACTATTCGGAGAGGCAGACGTGATCGTCGAAACGGAAGCAATGGCCATGTCGCGATACTCCTCGTGTGTGATCAGCGTTGCCATCAGCCGGAATCGAGTCGCCACCCGATTTCGAGCGAATGCCAGATCTACCAGTGCGATTCGGTCCTGGGTGCCATGTCGAAACTCAATCGCAGGCGCACACGATATTCCGCGATCGCGCCAGCTTCGATCTTGATCTTCTTCTCCACGACTTCGATGCCCGTGATTCCGCGCAGGGTCCGATTGGCACGAACCAGGACGGCTTCGGCGGCGCTCTCGAAGCTCGTCGGGCTCGATCCGATCATTTCGTTGACCTTACTCACCCACATCTGGAATGGCTCCCTTTCATCTCGACAAGCACAAATTTAGCGCGACGTTAACGCAGCCGCCCCGTAACCTGCCCTCCATCGCTGCCACCGCGCCACTCTGGCATACTGGCCCGACACTGGCGCCCCATCAGAGCGATTGTCCATCTGAATGCAAGAATCCTCGCCCCACCGACCTCCGAGCGTCGCAGACTCCAGCGAGGGGCGTAGTTCGCCTTCCGGCGCATCGCCCTCAGTTCTCGTCCGTGCCGTCGACGCCTTCGCATTCTCGAGCGGACTCGCCGCGGCCATCGGCGCTTCACTCTCTTACGTTGCGAGCCACGTCCTCGCCACACCCGACGCGGGATCCTGGGCATTCATGGCCGCCAGCGGCACGTTCATCATCTACAACCTCGATCGGCTTCGGGACATCGATCATGATCGCGCGACTTCACCCCTACGCACGGCCTTCGTGCTCCGGAATTTACGCGGTCTCTACGTCGCAGTCGGCATCGTGGCGATCGGCTTTCTGACCGCGCTTCTCACAGCGCCCCCCGCGATCATTCTTCTCTGCGCGGCAATCGGTCTCGTCGGACTCTTTCATCGACGTTTGAAAGAGTCCGCGGCCCTCAAGGCGGCCTATGTCTCGACCGCCTGGGTCGCTGCATGCGTGGGCATACCCTGGATTGCGAGCGGCCGTACCAGCCTGGGACCGTGGCTCGCGAGCATCCTGCTCGCGAGTCTGACCGCAAACCTGATCGCCTCGAATTTGAGAGACAGCCAGCCCGAGGTCGAAGAAGAGGGCACGCACAGCGGCAGAACACCGGCTCTCTGGGCCGCCCGCGCAATGACGATACTCGCGATCGCCGTCACTCTCGCTGCGCCTGCTTCGCTTCACCCCCTCGTCTGGATCCCCGTCTGCGAAGGACTGGCACTGGCCTATTTCCGGCCCACCGAACGCTACGACCACATCGTCGTCGACGGTGGTCTCCTCGTCGGCGCGGGTATCACCTGGATCCATCTTGGATGGCTGGCCTGAGCATCCAGCGATCGCGGTGGCCGAAAGATCGCTGTGGCCAAGAGATCGCCGTGGCCAATAGCGAAAAGAAAGGCGGCAGGTGCCGAAGCACATGCCGCCAATCAAAACGATGGTGGAGCCGAGCGGGCTCGAACCGCCGACCTTCGCGTTGCGAACGCGACGCTCTCCCAGCTGAGCTACGGCCCCAATGAAACAAAACGCTGGATCGCTCTCGGGGATGAACTCCCTCTCGAGCAGGATTTCGAACGGCGGACCTTAGAATCCGGCCTCCCGAGCGTCAATGGCTGACCGCTTCGAGGTCACCTCCGCTATTCGCCCCGCGCTTGTTTTCCCAGGGCTCCCGCGGGGTGTCGCGAGGCGTACGCGGCCTGATCGAGACCTCGACGTTCCTGCAGAACGGCGCCGAGCGCGGCAAGAACCAGAATCTCGGCGGCCACACTCGCGCGGGGGGCTAGGCCGAGTGGTCCGCCTTCCTCTTTGACGCCCGCATCGAGCGTGACATCCGCAACCCCGGCAAGCGGAGATTCGAGTCCGCCAGTCACCGCGATCAAGCGTCCCCCGTATCCCCGAATCGCTTCCGCGGCGAGCATGCATTCGGAGGTCGTTCCGCTGTTGCTGATCGCGATCACGACATCGCCCGGCACTACTTGCCCGAGACTGCCATGCAGGGATTCTGTCGCGTGAAGAAATGTCGCCGGCGTGCCGGTCGAAGAGAGCAGGGATGCGGCGTAATGCGCCACGTGTTCGGGTTTTCCGACGCCGGTGACATGCACGCGGCCGCCGGCGGATTCCACGGCTTCGATCAGTTCGGCGGCCGCCTGAAGCGACACCCCGTCGTGTCGTTCAGCGAGGGAGGCGAGTTCGCGCGCTGCAACTTCGAGTACGCGCCGACCAGACGCACCCGGCACCGGCGCGGTCGTTGCGGCCACACTCTGCCAGCGTGCATCGCTCGGTGTCGAGCCATCATAGAGCGCGACCGCACGCGCATGGAGCGCCTCGGGTTCGTCGGGAAACGCTCCGACTCTTTCGACACAGGCCGCACCACAGGCATTGCCGAGCTTCGCGGCGTCGACCGGACCGAGCCCAAGCGCTTCTCCCGCGAGGAATCCACCGAGGAACGCGTCACCCGCACCGGTCGAATCGACCACGCTCTTTGCCGCGTAGGCTGGAATCCAACGCTCTCCATCTTCATTCGAGAGAAGCGAACCACGAGCCCCATCCGTGATCACGACCGTCGTCGCACCGGACTCTGCTCGCAAGCGCCCTGCCAGCTCCTCCAGATCCGAAATCTCGGGAAAGAGTTCGCGCACCGCTGCCGACGTCGGCTTCAGGAGATCCGCCTCGCCTAACACTGCATCGAAAGTCGCGCGGTCGCCCAATCCGGCGAGCGCGTCGCTCGGCAAGACGTCCAGGTCCACGACGGTCGAAAGGCCTCGTTCGTGGGCCAGCTTCAAAGCGGCCAGCGTCGTTTCCAGGGGGAGCTGCGATACTTCCGTCGTCAGACGATCTCCGCGCGAGATGAATTCCGTGTGATTCTCACGCAAGTGTTCGGGTCGGGTTTCCGCCGTCGCACTCGCCGCCATGTAGATTGCCCGCTCACCCGCCTCGTCGATGAAAATCTCGGCGATCGAACTGGCACTGCCCGTGAGATCGAGATCGGTGACGATCTTGTGTCGCGCCATGGCGGCACGCAGCCGTCGACCCGCCTCGTCATCGGCCTGGCGCCCGAAGAGGCCGACCCGCAATCCGAAGAGCCCGGCCCAACCGAGCTGGTTCAGCATCAGGCCCCCGATACAGGACTGAACGGGCCCATCGCCACCGATCGAATCGAGCAGCCCTTTCT
>JAFDAW010000278.1 GCA_019313605.1 Deltaproteobacteria bacterium | reverse complement strand
GAGAGTCGCAACGCGGGTTCGGACAGTACGCGGGCGGCGAGAAAAGGCGCGGCGGCGACATCCCCTCCCACTACGCAGGGTTCGTGCCAGGCCCATTTTTCGGTCCACGTCTCACGGCGTGTGCCGTGGTGGGATGGCTTGATGATCTGCGCTGGTGGGCCTAGCTACCGCCCAGGCGGCGGAAGATTTCGTCGGCATCGGTTGATCCGGATGTCTCTTCTCCGGCGGATACGTTGGCGAGTGCGGTTGCAACTTCAGAGCACACACCTAGAGCGCCATCTACGCCACACTTTTCGAGTTCGTCGGGCAATACCTTCTCGAGCACGACGCGCAGTTGCTCGGCGCGGAGGCCGGTCGGAGAAAGTCCTGAGGCTTTGAGCGCCAGTCGCAGGGTTCCGCGCGCAGCGAGCCGGTCGAGCGAAGTGAGTTGCTCGAGGCGCTCGGTGGCGAAGTCAAATAGGTCGACGGACATGGGTCAGGTTCCTTTCTCGACATTTGCAGACGGCGGTTTTTCGTCCATTCACTCGCAGGATAGTTTGGTGCAAAGAGATGCGAGCCGCGACCCCCACTGGTGCAGCCGATCTTGGGCCTGACTCGCCCACCCCCTCCTGTGCTGGTGCCGAGTCTCCTTGGAGGATCGGCGGTACGTGGCAGAGTTTGAGCCGCGAAAACCTGGGTGGCGGTGTGAGGCGCGTTTTCAGACTCGGGGCCGGACAAGAGTCGCAATTGCGTCCAATTGGGCTACCGATCTGCCAGAGATCACGGCCCTCGTGTGAAACGACCCCCAACACTTCAAGTTGATTCGGCTTACAATTTCGGCGAGAAACCCGCAGGATAGGTGTCTGTGGCGCAGGGATTGCGCCGCGAGGAGATCGAGATGAGCGAACAGGTACCTGGCACCGAGACTCCGCGCGCGAGGCGCCGTTCGGGTGGCGGGCGCGCCGCGCGCATCGCGCAGCGATCCGAGGGACCCAAAGAGGCCGCCGTGCGCGCCGGCCTGGTCGGCGGTGCCTATCGGCCGCTCACCGATCACGACATCCAGCGGATCCACGAGCGTGCGCTCGACGTGCTCGAAAACATCGGGATGGGCGATGCGTTTCCGGCCTTTCGCGAGCTTGCACTCGCCAAGGGCTGCTGGATGAACGAGCACGATCGACTCTGCTTTCCGCGCGCGCTGATCGAGGACATCGTCGCGGGGGCGGGGCGCGACTTCACGCTGCACGGTCGAGATCCGAAGCACGACCTGCACATATCAGAATCCCGTACGCACTTTGGCACCGCCGGCATGGCGGTGCGGGTGCTCGACGTCGAATCGCGCAAATTTCGATCTTCGACGCTCAACGATCTCTACGACTTCGCGCGCCTGGTCGACCAACTCGACAACATCCACTGGTTTTCGCGCACTGTCGTTGCCACCGAAATCGAGGACCTCCACGAGTTCGACATGAGCGTGGCATTTGCGTGCGCGGCCGGAACCCAGAAGCACATCTTCTCGGGCTTCAATCTCCCGGAACACGTAAAGCAGGGCGTCGCAATGTTCGACGCGATCCTCGGCGGTGAGGGGCGTTTCCGCGAGCGGCCGTTCTGCAGCGTGAATACCTGTTCGATCGTTCCGCCGCTGCGCTACGGCGAGGACAACGGCGCCGTGTCGATGGAGTGCGCGCGCCTTGGCATGCCGGTCAACATGGTGATTGCCGCCCAGGCGGGTGCGACTTCGCCCGCGGCGTTGGCCGGAACGCTCGTACAGACGGTGGCGGAAACGCTCGCGGGCCTCGCGCTCGTCAACCTGACAGTGCCCGGCCATCCGATGATCTTCAGCAACTGGCCGTTCGTGTCGGACCTTCGCACCGGTGCGTTTTCGGGGGGCGGCGGCGAGGAGGCCGTGCTCAACGCGGCTTCGGCCCAGCTCACGAATTTCTACGATCTGCCGAGCGGTGTCGCGGCGGGCATGTCCGACTCCAAGTTTCCCGACAACCAGGCCGGCTACGAGAAGGGGATCACCACGGTGCTCGCGGGAATGGCCGGCGCGAACATGGTCTTCGAGTCCGCGGGCATGCTCGCGAGCCTGATCGGCTGTTCGTTCGAGGCGCTCGTGATCGACAATGACATGCTCGGTTCGGTGCAGCGCGCCGTGCGTGGGATCGAAGTCAGCGACGAGACGCTCTCCTACGAGGTGCTCGAGGAAGTCTGCTGCGGTGGGCCGGGCCACTTCCTGGGCCAACCCCAGACGTTGAGCATCATGGAGAGCGAGTACCTGTATCCGGAGCTCGGAGATCGCTCGACGACTGGCGAGTGGGAGGAGAATGGATCACAGCTGATTCACGAGCGCGCGGTCGGAAAAGTGCGAGAGCTGATGTCGTCCCACTATCCGGAGTACATCGATCGCAAGGTGGCCGAGGAACTTCGGCGGCGATATCCGATCAAGTTGACCGCCGAAGCGATGACGCCGGGCTCCGGTCGCTGGTAGCGGTAATGCCGCGTTTTTACAGCGGGCTTCGGCCGCTCGCTAGAACAGCGTGATCTCGCCCTCGTCGACCTGCTCGATCAACTCCTCGATCCGCTCCCAGACGTCCTCGACTTCGTCCTCGGTCAGCCCGAATTGCACCGTCGTGCCTTCGCGCTGCGCGCCCTGCTCTGGATCGATCGGGGCACTCGCTTGGACGGTCCGCAGCATTCCGTCCGCGTCGACCTCGAGTTGACTGACCACCATCAAGAAGTCGAGATCTTCACGCCGCAGCTTTCGCAAACGATCGATGGATTTTTGCGGAAGTGCCGGAACGCTGATTTCTCGCCACGAATAGGTGGGCGGGTAGAACCAGTTGTACCAGATTGTTCCGAACGAGACGCCGTTGTCCACCGCAAACACGCGGCGGTTGTTGGCGTCCTTGGAGACGAGCACGTTTCCCTTGCGGTTGTCCCGCAGGTTGATCAGGTAGGCGAGGATGTTGAAATTGGCCAGGTGATAGGCGTAGTTGAGGTCGTTGAGGAATCGCTCTTCTTCGTATAGTTCGTCGGGGACGGTGACGTTCTCCATCCAGATCGTGACATCTGAGAGCATGCATTTCGTTCCAGGGATGATCGGAGTTCCCTTACCATTGTGGTTGTCTCGCCACCTTTGCAAGGGTAGGCAGCGAAGGACCGTCGCAGGCACCACGAAATCCACCGGCTCGAGGAAGAGTGTCTGCAACTGCCAGGCGGCGAGTTCCTTGCGCGGCGAGTTGTTGATTCCGTCGAGAGAATGCGAAACCAGCTTTCCCTTGACGTAGAATTTGTCGCCGGTTTCGGGGAATAAGATTTCGGCTTTCTCGGGCCGCGTCGTACCCGAGCCGGCGGGTTCGACGCTGAGCACCTTGTACTTGGCCTCCTGCATCAACAGCGCCGCCTTGAGCGGTTCGACCGGCCAGTTCGCGTAGTCCTGGTCACTCCGGATTGGCACCGACCCCGTGAACCGCACCTTCTGGCTTTGCGTTGTCCCACAAGCCGCAAGGCTGACCGACACCAGCAGAAGAAGAATTCGTCGTCCCGTCTTCGACATGAGCCTCCCTCGCCCGCGACCGGATTCAATCGGTCGATGACACTCTACCCGCATTTGACCCGATCCGATCGGCGAATCACCTGATAAACCTCCTGCGGAAACGCGCCGCCAGGCGCGATTGCTCAGGAGCATTTGTCTCCGCCCGAAGGGCGGTGCAGCGCTCCTGCGGAAACGCGCCGCCAGGCGCGATTGCTCAGGAGCAT
>JAFDAW010000045.1 GCA_019313605.1 Deltaproteobacteria bacterium | reverse complement strand
GGCGAAGCGATCGATCTGATCTTTCGCATGGCCCATTCCATCAAAGGGATGGCTGCTTCTCTGGAATACGACTCGATCACGCAAGTCTCCCACGGTCTCGAAGATCGGATGCAGGAGGTTCGCCGAGAGGGCTGCGTCGCAGACCCCGAAGAACTCGCCTTGCTCTTCCGCGGTCTCGATCGCCTCGAATCGATGGTGGACGTGATCCGCTCGACGGGTGAGATGCCCCCGCCGGATCCGGCTTTGGCCGCCGTATTGACCAATCGCCTCGATGAACCACCGCCCGTATCCACTGCCCCCGTACTCGCTGCCACCGCTTCCGCACAGGACGCAGCAAAAAAAAAAGCCCAGACCCCGATCCAGTAATGCAATCGGCCGGCTCCACTGATCGCGTAGAGAGCATCGAGACACCCAGGCCGCCCCAATCCGTTCGCGTCAAAACCGAAACCCTCGACCGCTTCCTCGGAACCGTCGGCGAAGTCATCCTGAGCTCCAGTCAGCTTCGGACCACCGGTGACGAAGGCGGCGACGATCGGCCCCAGCTCTCCGTCGGGCTCGACCGGATGGATCGCGTCGTCGGCGACCTCCAGCGCCGCGCGCTCGAATTGCGCACCACGCCGCTGGCGCGAATCGTGGATCCGCTGCCGCGCATGGCGCGCGAAGTTGCGCGCCGATTGGACAAGCGCGTCGAGCTTTCGCTCGAAGGTGCGGAGATCGAACTCGATCGCTCGATTCTCGATCGGCTCAGCGATCCCCTCGTACACCTGGTTCGCAATGCGGTGGGTCACGGAATCGAGCTGCCGAGCGTGCGGGTGGAGGCTGGCAAGAGTGAGGTCGGTCAGATCGTGATCGACGCGCGGCGTGTGAAAGACTCGATTAGCATTTCGATCCGCGACGACGGTGCCGGGATCGATCTCGACCAGGTGCGCAAACGCGCAATCGATGCGGGCATCTTGTTGTCGGACCTCGCCGAAGATCTGCCTCCCGAACAACTCGCGGCACTGGTCTTCCAGCCCGGCATTTCCACCGCCGAGTCGGTCTCGGAGCTTTCGGGGCGCGGCGTCGGGATGGACGCGGTGCGCGCAACCATCGAATCCCTTGGCGGGCAGGTGGAGATCTCGACTCGGCGCGGGCACGGCACGACGACCACGATGGTCGTGCCGATCACCGCGGCCGTGCAGCGCGTGATCCTGCTGGGCGTCTCTGGTGAGACCATCGCAATCCCCGTCGCCAAGGTGGAGCGCATCGTCGAAGTCGAGGCCGACACGATCGAACGAAGTGGCCAGGAATCGTTCACCCTGGTGGACGACGAGCCGGTGGCCGTGTTTCCGCTCGCCGAGTATCTGTGTTTGCCTCCGCCGAAGCCTCGAGCACAGGAGGTGTTGGTTCTCGCGGAAGTGCACGGCGAAATGATGGCGATCAGGATCGACAGTGTCGTCTGCCATCAACAGATCTACGTCAAGCCGGTTCCCGAGCTGCTCTCGAGCGTGCGCTCGATCGTCGGCCTGACGATATCGGGAGACGGCTTGCCGATCTTCCTGCTGGATCTCAACCAACTCGGATGAGTGGATGACTGAGTTTTCCCACGACGAGCGAGAGCGCCTCTACGAGCTCACGAGCATCGGCGCAAGCCACGCCTCGATGGCGTTTACGCTGCTCTTGCATCGTGCGATTGCGCCGAGCGTTCCGCAATTCGTGGACATCGACGAATACAGCGCGGACGATACCTGGAAGACCGGCGTGATCTTTCAGGCGGACGGTGAACTCACCGGCCTGGTCGCCATCCTGCTTCCCGCGCATTCGTGTGACATCGTTTCAGAAAGATTGGTTCAGGACGAAGACGCTGAGGATCACGACCACGTCATCGAGTCGGCGCTGCGCGAAGTCGGCAACATCGTCGCATCGCACACGATGTCTGCGATCGCAGATCGGCTCGGCGGGCGAATCCTGCTTTCCGTTCCGGTACTCGTGATGGAAGGAGCAGATACCGCATTTGCATCGATGCTCCGCGATCGCGGCGCCGAACACTGTGTCGAGTGTGAACTCACCGACGCCGAAAGCGAGATCCACGTCCGCCTGATCTTCGCCCCCGAATCCAAGTCCTAGCCCACGCCAGCGGGGACGTTGTTGAATAGTTGAATTGGGGGACGTCGGTGAGTTTCCAAGGATGCCACCGAATTCGCGTCCCCCAATTCAACTATTCAACAACGTCCCCGCCCTTGGTCCCCGCTGCTTTTGCTCGAGATCCGGCTTCGGTAATGGTCCTATCTAGAGCTCGGAAAACTCCTACACGAAATCGGTCTTCCCGTCGGTGCCATTGCTGAAGATTACCCGCTCGGGTTTCAGCTGTTTCCGAGTCGAGTTTTCGCACAACCACACCGTCGCACCACTTCACATCTTTTGAATTGGGTGACGCGCCTCACAGAGATTCGCGCAGATCCGCCTATACATCCGCCCGACAGAGAGTGCATGACCGGAAAGTCGCGGGGCCCTGCCTCGCGACATCTTCTGACTTGGAGCAATGAGTGCACTCACGATTCGTATCGATTACCGCAATCGCGGCGATCGGTTTCCTGCCGATTTTCTGGAAAACCAACGCGAACGCAACCGATCAGTTGGCCCCCCAGTCGATCCTGGTCGACTGCCCAGCCTGGGAATGGCAACCGTCGCCGATACCCAACGTCGAATACGAGATCTGTTTCGACGATATCGATCACTGCGCGGCGGCCGAAATGGGGGACGCAGCGTGCATCCCCTCCCTGGGAACTCACCGCGTCTGGGTCACCGCGATTGATTACGAGAGTGGCGTCCCCATCTATTACGACAGTGACATCGTGCTCATCGAGCGGGTAGAGAACGCGGATCTCTCTGGAGACGGTGCGGTCGGAATGGTGGACCTGGGTTTATTCACCCAAGCCTTTGGCGATCAAGGCGGGAGTGTCGCTGACCTCGATGGGGACGGTATCGTCGGCTTCGGAGATTTCGCCCTGATCACTCGCGCCTTCGGAAAATGCGTCAGTGCGAGCGGGGCCGTTTATGAGCAATGCTGAACGCAACGAAGCCAGCAGTTGGTTGGAGAACAAGCTGTCTTTTGGCAATGACCGATGATTCGCGTTCGGTTGGCTGGAGTTGGCCCGTTCTCGGCGCTGTCGGAGCAGGCGAGGGGCTGGGGGAGGGGGTAGGATTCGGCCAGGGAGGGAGCACCGATGCAATCAGATCGCTACTTGAAGGTCGTGCTGACCGTGATTGCCGTTTGCCTGGTGTGGATCTGTCTACGGGACGTTTCGTTCGTAGAAACAGCCAGCGCCGAGAGCGACGCGATGGATGTGCGGATCGTCGATTCCACCGCAACCCTGCGCGTCGTGATTGACGGCGCACCCGGCGCGCCGCGCGCGGTCCGGTAGCGGATCGGCGCCTTCGGGGACGTTGTTGAATAGTTGAATTCGGGGACGCGGAAGCGGTGGCATTTTTGAAAGCTCATCAACGTCCCCGAATTCAACTATTCAACAACGTCCCCGCTTCTCGCTCGCAATCTGATACCGTGGGTGCGAGGCTGCGCGGGATTTTGACGCGCGGCCCGGGGAGTTGGTGGTGAATCGAGAGCAGGTACGAAATCTTCTCGAATCGGTCAAGAGTGGAGATCTCGCGACGGCGGATGCCCTCGAGAAGCTCTCCAGTCTGCCGTTCGCGGATATTCCGGATGCGCGCGTCGACACCCATCGGGCGCTTCGTCACGGCATTCCCGAAGTCATCTACGCGCCCGGCAAGACGCCCCAGCAGATCGTCGAGATCGTGAGTGCGCTGCGTGCGGCCGAACAGGACGTTCTCGTGACGCGGATCGAGGCCGATGTGGCAGGGTGCGTGCTCGAAGAGATCGGGGGTGGAACCCACGACGCGCTGGGTCGGCTGCTCTGGTACGGACCGGCCGAGGTGCCCGCCGAGGGCAAGGGGACGATCGCGGTGGTCACTGCGGGAACTTCCGACCTGCCGGTGGCCACCGAGGCGATCGGGGTGGCGCGGCGCTTTGGGAACAAGGTCGAATCGATCGCCGACGTCGGCGTCGCGGGCATTCACCGCTTGCTCGCGTCGAGCGAGACCCTGCGTTCCGCGCGTGTGCTGATCGTCGTCGCGGGTATGGAAGGCGCTTTGCCTTCGGTGGTCGGCGGCATGGTCGACAAACCCGTGATCGCGGTCCCAACCAGTGTGGGCTACGGCGCCGCGTTCGGTGGAGTCGCCGCCCTGCTCGGGATGCTGACGAGCTGCGCGTCGAACGTCACCGTCGTCAACATCGACAACGGCTTCGGCGCCGCCTACGTAGCCACCCTCATCAACCGCCTATAGCCCGCGCAGGCCGGTAGAATTCATTCGCCGAGAGCCACCGGCAGAGTCCGGTTGGCCGGGTCTCATTCTCGCAGGGGCCAGGGCGCTACTTTTCGGTCGGGTTGGTCGGGTTGATCGGGTTGGTCGACGGACTCGCGTAACGGGGATCGATCTCCGCAGCTCTTTCGAAGGCGCGCCGCGCGTCGTCACCGCGTCCCAATTTCATGTAGGCGGTCGCGAGATTCCGCTGGATCGTAGCCAGATCGGGTCTCAGCCGGCTGGCTTGCTGAAATTCTGCCAGCGCTTCTTCCATGCGCCCCGATTCTCCATAGAACATGCCGAGATTGTTGCGCCCTTCCGCGTAGCCGGGCTCGAGCCGAACCGCCTCTTCCAATTCTCGAGCGGCGTCCTCGTTCCGACCAATTCTTGTGTAGATCACTCCCAGGCTGCTTCTCGCCTTCGCGTGGCTGGGGTCGAGCCGTATCGCGGTTTCGTTCGATTGCATCGCCTCCGCCAATCGACCCTGCCGGAACTGGAGGGTGGCGAGGTTGTAATGGGCGCGCGCATTGGAAGAATTGAGCCGGATCGATTCCCGGAGTGCTCGTTCGCCTTCCTCCATGCGATCGAGGTTGCTGAGTGTGATCCCCAGGTTCATATGTGCGCCGGCATTCGAGGGGTCTGATCGAAGCATGCTCGTGTCCAGCGTGAGATCATCCGTCCAGACCTGATTTCTGGTGAACGCTCTTGCGCCGAATGAAACCGCGATGATCGCGAACACGATCGCGGCGGGCCTCGCATTTCTTCGCAGTGCCTCCCGCAAGAGATACGCCGCCACGAGCGCAACTCCAGGAACCACGGCGTACAGATACCGTTCGGCTACCGGAGCGCTCGGGATGGCGATGAGGTTCGACACCAGGAGCAGCCCCCAGAAAACCCAGTGCAAACCGGCCCGGATCGGCTCGGGGCTCCTGCGCCAGACCGAAAAAAAGACCAGTAAGCCGACCCCGGCAAGCGCAGCGATCGCCTTGAACCCATTGAAGGATAGAAACTCTTGCGTGTAGCTTGCATTCAGGTGAAATGGGAAGAGGATGAGTCTGAAGTTCTCGAAATAGAACGTGAACGTGTCGAGCGCGAGAAATCGTATGCCGAAATACACGAGAAGAACCGCGAAAAACGAGAGGAGCATCGCCCCCTTCGCCCTGAGCTTTGGTTCCTTCGTGAATGTTGCGAGAGATGCGAGAAAGAACGGTGTGACGACGGCGGACTCCTTGCTCATGAGGGCAAGGAAGAAGAGCAGCAGCGCGCCGAACGGCCGGAGCCGCGCGTGTGCCCTGCATTTCGTCAGTGCGAGAAGAGATGCGAAGAGCAGCCCCACGCACAACAGGTTGTTTCTGGCGGAGACGAAGCTCACCGCTTCTGAATTGACGGGGTAGACGGCGAATAGAATTGCCGTGGCGAATGCGAGAACCCTGTCTGCGAACGCCGCCTCTACGACGAGGAAAAGAAGCACGACCGTCAAGGCGTGCAGCAGCAGGTTTTCCAGGTGGTACCAGAACGGAGCGTGGCCCCATAAATGGTAGTCGAGCATGTAGATGAGGGTGTTCAGCGGCCGGTAATAGGGGTTCTTCACTCCGGAGGCGTGCGTCGAGTCTTCGGAGCTGAGAAGGGTCCAGGCGTTCGACGGTTCGCTGAAGAATCCGCCTCTGTTTACGACGATGCTCGCGTCGTCCCACACGAAACCAGCATTGAGGCTGTTTGCGTACACCAACCCAACGACCAACACGATGACGGCCAACAGGACCGGCCTCTTCGCAGTCTCGAGGGTCCAGCTGGACGCGAGGGGCTTCATGCGAGGCGAATCTCCTGGGAAAAAAAGGGCGTATCCGATCCGCGGGACGCTGGGCCGAACGAATGCCGGCCCGAGGTTACTGAATCCGCTTTGCGCCTACCCGATCGCGAAGTACGCCACATAGGCGAACACCGCCCAGCACCCGATCCCGCCCGCGAGTAGCGCGCGCGGCCAGGTCTGGCGTGCCAGGGCCTCGTAGCCCGCCGCGGCGAGCACGCCGAAGCACGGGAGGAAGCCGAGCAGATAGGTGGCCTTGATCGCGCTGTACGTCGGCACCGTCACCGAGATCCAGCTGACGGCGATGAGCCCGAAGCAGATCGCCACCGCAGAAAATGCCAGCCCGTCGCTCTCGCCACGAGCGGCGCGCCAGAGGGATCGTCCCACACCGATGAGAATCAACGCGAGCGGCAACAAGCCGAGCCACGCGCCTGCCAGCAACGGAGCGAGGTTCCACGGCGGGAGCGTTCCGCCAAACTTTCCGCTCAGCATTCCGTCGAGCCACATCGTCGAATGAAGCCCATCCCACAGCCCGTGGGTTCCCGCGAAGATCGGATGGATCAGAGATTCGCCAAACGAGAGATACTGCTCCCACGTGCGGTAGCCGGGATCCTGCCACCACAAGATCCCACGCGCGGGATCCCAGCCACCGACGAATGGATGCCCGAGTCGGATCCAGTTTCGCACGTAGTACCAGCCGCTCACGAGCGTGCAGGCTCCGCCGACGCGCGCGACCGCGACTGCGGTTGTTTGCCACGTCGCACCGCTGCGCCGGAGTGCGGAGACACCCGCGGCGAGAATCGGTGGCACGAGCACCAGCACGCTCACCTTCGTGAGCAGGCCCAGGCCCAACACGACGCCGAGTGCGAGTTGCTTGCGGGGAATTGCCGCGACCGCGGGAACCCGGAGCGCCTCGACGCTGAGCGCGATCGCCCACGCCGACCACACGGCGGCAAGTGGTTCGTTTCCGAGGGTCTGGGAGAGAGAAAGACCCATCGGTGTGAGTGCGCCCACGCACGTCGCGATCGTGCGAAGATCCGCGCGCTCTGGGAAGACCGAGCGCGCTACGCGGTGACACAGCAGAACCATCGCGAGTCCGCACAACATCGGAAACAAGCGCAGCACGAGCAGAACGGAGTCGCCCGCCACCAGACCGAGCAGTGGTCGTGAGATCAATACGGACGCCGCGTAGTAGAGCGGGGGCTGAAACATCTGCCATCCGTCGCTCGCAAGCGGCAGCGCCAGATTCGCACTCAGATATTGCATGTATTCGAGGTGGCCGTGGACGTCCATCCCCATCGAGCCTGGCAATCTCGGCAGGTTGTTCACGATGAGCACGCACCACGCGACCGCGACCGTTGTCGCGAAGAGCCCGGACGACCACTTCCTCTCGCGAAGCGCCGCGGGCAGCCACTGCCGTTCCCACGCGAGCAAGAGGCCCGCCACTGCGAGAAAGACCGCGGCGAGCCACAGCGCGAGCGACCCGACTGCCTCGGAAACCGGCGGGAACGTTCCCGTTAACTCGGATGCGGGGATCTCATCAGCGTCGCGCGCAGGCGCCCAGGAGCCGCCGAGGGTCCGTGCGCTCCAGCCGCTCCCGCTGCGCAGATCGAGCGCTTCGCAGTACGCGAGCAAGAGCGGAGGGCCCGTAGCATTGCTGACGGTGATCCGGATCTCGTGGCGTCCGGCGGCCAGCTGGGTCGGGAGGGCCACGCGTCGCGGTGCACGCCAGTCGATCCGTGGCTCGTCGGCTCTGTCGTCGTGCAGCGTGCGACCGTCGAGTTGCACCACGACTGCGCGCAACGCGTGTAGGATCAACTCCGGAGCGGGTTCACTCGGCCGCCGCTCGGACGGAAGCTCGAACGCGACGCGAAACTCCGAGGTGTGCGCTAGCGATGTGTCACGCCACGACCCGAACTCGAAAGGTCGTGCAACGTGAATCCAACGCGCTTCCGCCTGGTGGCGCAGAAAGAGGACCCGCTGATCAGTCCTGACCTGCCATGCCATGCCGGCGATTGCGATCAGCCCCGCAAGCAGAAGCGCCGGCATCGCCATCGATCGATGGGGCGCGGAGCGTTCGCGCCCCGGATCGAGCAAAGGCTCCGGCCGAGCCTTTGGGTCAGCCATCGTACGCCTCCGTTTCCTACAGCGTGTTCGGCGGGGCTGTGCAGGACGAGTTGCGCTCGCGGATCATAGGGATACCGCTCGTAACTCTTCAATTGGGGATGCTGTGCCAGCGGGGACCCAGCGGGGACGTTGTTGAATAGTTGAATTCGGGGGCGCGAATTTGGTGAAATCATCGAAACGCCTCCGACGCTCCCGAATTCAACTATTCAACAACGTCCCCGCTTCTCCGACCCGGTTAACTGGGCCCCGGCTAGTGGAGCCCAAGTCCAACCAGCCAAGGTATGTCCGGGCTAGTATGCCTGCGTGGCGGTCCGGCGAAAAAAGGTGAAGGGCGCGAGTGGGCGCGTGTTGCATCTGGATCTGTTCTCGGGGATTGCCGGGAATATGTTTCTGGCTGCGTTGCTCGACGCTGGCTTGTCGCGGCGCGAGCTCGTCGCAGATCTCGCGGGTCTGAAGCTCGAGCATTCGCTGCGGGTGAAAAACGTGAAGCGCGGCGCGCTTTCGGCTCGCTATCTCGAGGTTCGCGTCCCCAAGCGCCGAGGCGCGAAGAAGGCGAGCGCAGACCACCGCGACCGCGGTCGAACCTACCTCGAAATCACCCAGGTTCTCGAGCGCGCGAAGCTCGACGCCGTTGTGCGCGAGCGAGCGCTCGCGATCTTCGAGGCGCTGGGTCGCGCGGAGGCCAAGGTGCACGGGGTGCCGCTCGAGCAGGTGCACTTCCACGAGGTCGGCGCGGTCGATGCGATTGTCGATGTCACGGGTGCGGCGATTGGTCTGGCGCGCCTCGGGATCGATCGGGTCACGGCTTCGCCGGTCGCGCTGGGCGAGGGAAGCGTCGAGACCGAACACGGGCGCCTGCCGCTGCCCGCGCCCGCGGCCTTCGAGTTGCTGCGCGGTATTCCGACCGTGCCCGCACACGTTCGTTGGGAGACCGTGACGCCGACGGGGGCTGCGATCTTGCGCACGATCGTCGACGAGTTCTGCTCGCTGCCGGCGATGACCGTCGAATCCATTGGTCACGGCGCGGGCAACGATTGCAAGGGACCGATGCCGAATGTTCTGCGCGCCGTGATCGGCAGCAGCAGCGATTCGGTGGCGGATCGGGTTGTCTGCCTCGAGACCAATCTGGACGATTTCATTCCCGAACACTTCGATCACCTGATGGAGCGCCTGCTCGAGGCCGGCGCGCTCGACGTCTCGGTCCAGCACCAGCAGATGAAGAAGAATCGGCCCGGGTTTCTCGTGCGCGCGCTCGCGCGGCCTTCGGATCGCCTCGCGCTGGCCCGCATCCTGTTCGAGGATTCGACGGCGATCGGCGTTCGCGCGACCGAGAGCGAGCGGATCGTGCTCGCGCGCGAAGCGCGCCGGGTGACCACCGAATACGGCCGGATTCGGATCAAGCTGATTCGAGACGACGCGGGTCGGACCGAGGTTTCGGCCGAATACGACGATTGCAAGCGCGCCGCACGCCGCGCCAAGGTGCCGTTGCGCGATGTGGTTCGCGCCGCAGAGCAAGCCGGTCGAGCCAGCCTTGACTGAGTCCGAGGCGTCGCGCCGGCTGGTGAATCCGTCGCCCTTCGACCTGCCGGGCCGCGGCCGGGCCGCCGCCCTGTGTCTGCACGGATTGACGGGGACGCCCTACGAGGTGCGGCCCCTCGGCGAGGCGATCTCGGCGGCCGGCATCCGCGCGGTCGGCCCCGCGCTGCCCGGCCACAACGAAACCCCGGAGCGGCTCGCGGCCACTTCGTATACGGACTGGCTCGATGCCGCCCGCAAAGAATTCCACCACCTGCGCGAGGACTTCGAGTCGGTATTCATCGTCGGGTTGTCGATGGGCGGTTTGATCGCGCTCGCGATCGCCGAGGAAGAACCGGTCGATGCGCTCGCGACCATTTGGACCCCGCTGGTACTCCACCACGCGTTCGCGTGGCTGATTCCGGTGGTGAAGTACCTCATGCCGATGTCTCCCAAATCCCGGGGGTCGGACATCCGGGACCCCGAAGCCCGCGCCCGTCACGTTGGTTACGGGGTGATGCCACTGCACAGCGTCCACGAATTGCAGCGCCTCCAGCGGCGGGTTCGCCCCCAGCTGGCGCGGATTACTGCCCCCATCATGGTCGCGCACGGGGTCCACGACCGAACCGCGAGCCCGCGGGACGCGATCGAGATTCGAGATTCGGTGTCGTCGGAGGTCCGCGAATACCTGCTGCTCGCGGCATCGGGCCATATCGTGCCCGTCGATTTCGACGGGCCGGCGCTCGCCCAGGCGATCGCAGAATTTCTCGCGCGGCACACCTGAGCCCGGAATCGGAGCCCCGGCGACCTACAATCGAGTGTTTATCACCACAGGGGAATAACGGCGTCTGCTGCCAATTCGTTTCGCGAAACGTGCTGTAAAAAGCCGAGGAGTCGTTATGCTCCTCCGCATCGTCCTTGGGAACGCTGGAGGAGGGATTATGGGGGCACTACCGAACGCCGTAGTGAAGAGATTGCTCAGCGAGCACGGAGGCGGCTTGCGCGTTTCTGGCACCGCTCTAGAGCGGGCTGTGGCTGCAACCGAAGATTACATCTCACGGTTGGCGGCTGAAGCCAGTTCGTCAGCGACTGCCGCGAAGCGCAAGACCGTGATGGATAGCGATATCGACTCGGCTCGCGCGAAGCTTTCTCAAGCCGGTTAGCCGGCGGCGTCGGTCCGAACAGGGCCGGTCGCTCACGCGAAACCAAAAACCCCGGAGCGGCCTGGCCGCCCCGGGGTTTTGCATTGCGACTTCTCAGGGAAGGCGCGGCTACATCATGCCGCCCATTCCTCCCATTCCACCCATGCCACCCGGCGGCATACCACCACCACCACCGTCACCCTTCTCTTCGGGCTTGTCGGCCACCATCGCCTCGGTGGTCAGCAGCAGTGAGGCCACGCTGGCCGCGTTTTGGAGCGCGGTGCGGACGACCTTGGTCGGGTCGATGACGCCGGCCTTGATCAGGTCCTCGTACTCCTCGGTCTGGGCGTTGAACCCGACGCTTCCCTTGGCGTTCTTCACCTTGTCGACCACGATCGAGCCGTCGATGCCCGCGTTCTCCGCGATGCGTCGCAGCGGCTCTTCGATGGCCTTGCGGATGATGCTCACACCGGCGTTGAACTCGGTCGAGCCCTGGACGCTGGAGAGCGACTTCTGGGCGCGAATCAGCGCCACGCCGCCGCCCGCCACGATCCCTTCTTCGATCGCGGCACGCGTTGCGTGGAGTGCGTCTTCGACCCGAGCCTTCTTTTCCTTCATCTCGGTCTCGGTGGCCGCACCGACCTTGACCACGGCCACACCGCCGACGAGCTTCGCGAGTCGCTCCTGGAGCTTCTCCCGATCGTAGTCGGAGGTGGTGTCCTCGATCTGGCCCCGAATCTCGCTGCAGCGGCCTTCGATGTCCTTCTTGGAGCCACCTCCATCGATGATCGTGGTGTTGTCCTTGTCGATCGAGATGCGCTTGGCCTTGCCGAGATCCTTGACGGTCACGTTCTCGAGCTTGAGGCCGAGCTCCTCTGCGATGACCTGGCCGCCCGTGAGGACCGCCATGTCCTGCATCATCGCCTTGCGGCGATCGCCGAAGCCCGGCGCCTTGACGGCGGCCACGTTCAGCGTGCCACGGAGTTTGTTGACGACGAGCGTGGCGAGTGCCTCACCCTCGATGTCTTCCGCGACGATCAGCAGCGGCTTGCCCTGTCGGGCGACCTGCTCGAGTACGGGCAGGAGGTCCTTCATGCTGCTGATCTTCTTCTCGTGGAGAAGGATCAGCGGCTCTTCGACGACGACTTCCATGCGCTCTGGATCCGTCACGAAGTAGGGCGAGAGGTAACCGCGGTCGAACTGCATGCCTTCGACGACGTCGAGCTCGGTCTCGAGGCTCTTGCCCTCTTCGACCGTGATCACGCCTTCGCGACCGACCTTCTCCATCGCCTCGGCGATGATCGTGCCGATCGTCTCGTCGCTATTGGCTGAAATCGTACCTATCTGGGCGATCTCAGCCGAGTCGCGCGTCGACTTCGACATCTTCTCGAGTTCTTCGGTGATGGATTTGACTGAGGCGTCAACGCCGCGCTTCACTTCCATCGGGTTCATGCCCGCAGCGACGAGCTTGCTGCCCTCTCGGAAGAGAGCCTGCGCGAGCACGGTCGCCGTGGTCGTTCCGTCACCCGCGACGTCGGAAGTCTTGCTCGCGACCTCCTTCACCATCTGGGCGCCCATGTTTTCGAACTTGTCTTCGAACTCGATTTCCTTGGCGACCGTCACACCGTCCTTGGTCACGGTGGGAGAACCAAAGCTCTTGTCGATGATCACGTTGCGACCCTTCGGCCCCAACGTCACGCGAACTGCGTTGGCGAGACCGTTGACACCAGCGAGCAGCTTGCGGCGGGCGTCCTGGTCGTAGCGAATTTCTTTGGCCATTATTTGGATTCTCCTACTCAACCACGCCGAGGACGTCGTCCTCGCGGATGATCAGATGTTCTTCGCCTTCGATGTTGATTTCGGTGCCCGCGTACTTGCTGAACAGCACCTTGTCGCCCTTCTTCACATCGAGCGGCTGAAGCTTGCCATCTTCGTTGATTTTGCCTTTGCCTACGGCAATGACCTTGCCCTCTTGGGGCTTTTCCTTGGCGCTGTCAGGGATGATGATCCCACCTTTCGTGGTCTCTTCTCCGTCGACACGCTTGACGATGATCCGATCCTGGAGCGGACGAATCTTCATGGATCCAGTTCCTCCGAACGCAGCGCCCTATGCCCTGATGGGGGTGGCTTGCGGTTTTGCAGGGATTGGTGGCCGGCCTGTCTTTTCCAATTTCGCCGGACCCCTGTGGCCCGGCGGGCGGCAACCGCCCTGTAATTGGCAGCCGGAGGCTCCGACTGCCAGGCGCCGCAACGTAAACACTGCCAGGCGGGAGGTCAAGGCACAGATCGAAAACTTTCCTCGATTTCCGTCCTCATAATCGCCCGCCGGCTGCCGATTCAGGGAATCAGGCAGTGCCGGGGGGAGCGATGGGCCAGTTCAGACGGGCAGATTCAGTGCAAATCGACCACAGCGTTCCGCGTGCCGTCTTCGCCGAATTGCTCGCGGGAGCCGTGAATCGGGTTCGATGGCAACCCAGCCCAATGGCGATCGCTTACCTGGTGGAGTTGCTCGACGAACGCGTGCTCGAGAGCCCTGATGGGCTCGGGGGCGAGCAGACCCTCGCCGAGGCGCTGCTGGCCGCTCAGCGCGACCGCGGTGTGGAGCGAATCCGGCGCATGCGCGGGCTGGGTGACCACGCCCTCTTCGTATCGGGATTTCTCGCAGATAGCGTCCTCAGCGGCGCTGTCGACGCGGGCTATTACCAGCAGATCGGCTGCAGCGCCTACGCCGATGTCGTGGACGGGCTTCGCGGCCAGGGCGAAGCGGGGAACTGGGCCCGCCTGTATCGCGAGCTGGAGGATCGCTTTGCGGAGTTCGCGGAAATCCTCGCCGAGGTCGGGGACCGGACCCGCCCCGCGCGGCCCCAGAATCTGCTCGGTGTCTACGATCGCTATCTGCGCACCGGCAGCGCGCGGGATCGCGATCTGCTGCTGCGCGCCGGTTATCTGCCGCCCGACCGCTCGGGTCTGCGTTGGTGGCAATGACCGCCGCGCAAAGCGCTTCGCTGTTGCGGGCGATCGCCGAGGCCCAGCGCTGGATCACGTCGATCTATCGCCTGGACCTCGATCTGCGCGCCGAGCAATTCGTCGTCGATCCCGATACGGCGTTGAGTCTGTTGCCGCCCGACAGCCCGCGCTCGGGGCTGGTGGTCGTCGAGGAACCCGCGGAAATCTCGGTCGGGATCTATATCGATGCGGCGGATGTCGACGATCCCTGGACGGTGATCGAGGAGACGAGCCATCTGCTCTACCTCGCCTGGCTGGCCGATCACGACTGGTCGGTCTCCCGGCTGGTGCTGGAATTTCAGAGCGAGGTCGACCGCTACGCGGTTGCGCGCCTGAAGGGTCGCAATGGTCTGGCGAGCTTCGAAGGTTTCAGCTGGTGCGACTGGATGGACGCGCCCACCCGCGAGCGCTACGCGGCCGCCCACAACCGGGCCCACACCTACTGTCGATCGTTGGAGCGGCGCTTTCCGGGCCGCCCCGACACCCCCGCGCTGCTCTCGGAGCTGCGCCACTTCTACCGCGCTGCCCCCGATCAAAAACTCAACGCAGCCTGAGCGGCGGCGGAGGGCGGGGACAAAAGCGAAAGCGGGGACGTTGTTGAATAGTTGAATTCGGGAGCGTCGGAGGCGTTTCGATGATTTCATCGAATTCGCGCCCCCGAATTCAACTATTCAACAACGTCCCCGTCGGGCTCCCGTCCCCGACTGTCCCCATTTTGCCGGCCATCGGTTGACTTTCGCCTCCCTTTCGTCAATCTTCCGGGCGAACAAACGTCGAAGCCCGCGAGACAGCCGGGCGTTCGCGGGGAGACGGTGAAATGGCGTTAACGCGAAGGCAGCGCGAGATCTACGACTTCATCTGCTCTTTCGTCGCGAGCAACGGCTATTCGCCGAGCCTCGAAGAGATCGGCGAACATTTCAATCTCTCGTCGGTCGCCACGGTTCACAAACACGTCCAGCATCTCGTCGAGAAGCGCTTTCTCCGCAAGGCGTGGAATCGGTCTCGCTCCGTCGAGCCAGTGGCGCCGCCGACCGCGGGCACCGTCTCGCTCCCGCTGCTCGGTTTCGTCGCGGCCGGTACGCCGATCGAAGCCGTCGAGGTCGAGGAGACCCTGGACGTGCCCGCAGATCTCGTTCCGCGGCACGGCCGCAGCTTCGCGCTGCGCGTACGCGGAGACTCGATGATCGAAGAGCAGATCCGCGATGGCGATTACGTGGTCGTCGAAAGCCGCAGCGAGGCCCGCAACGGCGAGACCGTCGTGGCGCTGATCCGGGGCGAGGAAGTCACGCTGAAGAAATTCTACCGCCGCGGCCCGACGGTTCGGCTGCAGCCCGCCAACGCGGCGATGGAGGAGATTGTCGTTCCCGCTTCGGATCTCGAGGTGCGAGGGGTGGTCTGCGGGCTCGTGCGTCATTACTGATCGCGCGCGGGGACCGCGCGGGGACGTTGTTGAATAGTTGAATTGGGGGACGCGAACTCGGGGACGTCCTTGAAACTCCATCGACGTCCCCCAATTCAACTATTCAACAACGTCCCCGCGCTCCGTGGCCTCCCCCCATCCCCCCGAGTGACGTTTCCTTTTGAGAAGGCTCTTGGATACGGTGGTTCTCGTTGTGCGCGGGGAGCGTTCTGCTGCTCGAGCGGCTGCGGTGGGGCGCGTTGACGTGGGGGAGTGTGTCGCTAAGCTCCCGAATAGTCTTTTGAATTCAAGAGGTTGGCGGATTGATTCGGATTACGCGGGTGATCGATTTTTCGGCTTCGCTGCGGTATGCGCGGGGGGGGCTCTCGGATGACGACAATGCGGCGCTGTTTGGCAGCCGGGCTCGCCACCATGGGCACAACTACCGGCTCGAGGTGACCCTTCGGGGCGAGCCGGACCCGGTCACCGGTATGGTGCTCAATCTGAAAGATCTGCAGCAGATTCTCGACGACGAGATCATGGCCCGTTTCGACCACCGGGATCTGAATCTCGATACGCCCTATTTCGAGAAGGACCCGCCGAGCCCGGAGAATTTTGCGCGCGTCATCCGCCGGATCCTGGTCGCGGCGCTGCCGGACGGCATGCTCGACCGGATTCGCCTGCAGCAGGACGCGGACCTCTGGGTCGACGTCATCGAGCCCGAGCCGTGATCGAACTCACCCTCCGCTACGGTTTTCCGGCCGCGCACATCCTCAGCCAGCCCGCGCTCAGCGAGGCCGAAAACTGGGCCATCTACGACAAGTGCGCCAACCCGAATGGACACGGCCACAACTATGAAGTCGAGGTCACGGTGACCGGGCCGATGGACGAGCGAACCGGTAGAATCCTGGCGCCGGATCTGCTCGACCGGATCTTCGAGGAGCGCATCGAGTCGCGATTCGCGAGACGGTTGTTGAACGACGACGAGGCCTTTCGCGATCGGGTACCCACCGCGGAAAACATCGCGCTCGTCATCCACGAGACCCTTGCCGACGAAGTTGCGAAGCGGAGCAGCGCTGAAGTGATCCGGGTCAAGATCGTCGAGACACGTCACAACTCTTGTATCAGTGGAGCCATCGCATGAGCGAAATTCCGGATCCGATCGAACCCCTCGTGACCAGCCTCTTGAAGGAGATCGGGGAAGACCCCGGTCGCGGTGGTCTCGAGCGGACACCCAGCCGTGTCGCTCGATCGATGCGCTACTTCACGACCGGCTACGAACAGGCCCCGAAAGAGGTCTTGAACGGTGCGCTGTTCGAGGTTTCCTACGACGAGATGGTGATCGTCAAGGACATCGAGTTCTACAGCCTCTGCGAACACCACATGCTGCCGTTCTTCGGCCGCGTCCACGTCGCCTACATCCCGAACGGCAAGGTCCTCGGATTGTCGAAGATCCCGCGCCTCGTCGAGATCTTTGCGCGCCGGCTCCAGGTGCAGGAGCGAATGACGGTCAACATCGCCGAGACGCTCGAAGAGCTGCTCGAGCCCAGGGGTGTCGCGGTGGTCGCCGAGGCGACCCACCTGTGCATGGTGATGCGCGGCGTGCGCCAACAAAACGCATCGGCCACCACGAGCTCGATCCGCGGTCAGTTCAAGAAAGACCCCAAGACCCGAGCCGAGTTCATGGACCTACTGCGCTTCCGCCGCGACTCCTTCGCCTAACTGCCTGCGCAGCGGGGACGTTGTTGAATAGTTGAATTGGGGGACGCGAATTCGGTGACATCCTTGAAAACTCACCGACGTCCCCCAATTCAACTATTCAACAACGTCCCCGCTTTACGCTTTACCCGCTTTAACCCGCGGGGTCTGCGCGGGTGGTTATTGGCCGCCTCTTAGGGCGGCTAGGTCGATGATCAGGTTGTTGTCTTCGGCGAGTTGGGTGCGGGCCTGGTTGACCCAGGTGCTCAGGTAGGCCTGTTGTTTCTGGTTCGCGAGCAGGATGCGCTCCTGGTCGACGGCGGTTTCGAGTTCGGCCTCGTCGGGTGAGTAGCGCTCCATGACCTGGATCAGAACCATCGATCCGTCGACCTCGAACACGCGATCCGAGCTCTGGCCGGGCTGCATGTTGAAGGCGGCCGCCATCACGGCTTCGCTCGCCCCCAGGTCCGGGATGTAGCCGTCGGGTCGGCGCTGGAGTCGCTCGCTGCGCTTGAGGGTGAGTTGTTCGGCGCGCGCCGCGTCTTCGAGGTTGCTGCCGCCGCGGATCGCATCGGCGATTCGGTCTGCGATCGCGCGCTTCTCGGTCCGGGCCACTTCCTGGCCCATCAGCTCGCTGGCGATTTCTTCGCGGACCTCTTCGAAGCTGCGCTGCTGGGCGTCGCGGTGTTCTTCTACCCGGATGATGTGATAGCCGTACTCGGTCTTGACCAGCTCGCTGATCGTCCCGGGTTCGAGTGAAAAGGCCGCGTCGTCGAACTCCGTCACCATCTGGCCGCGCGCGAAAAATCCCAGATCGCCGCCGTTGATTTTCGAGCCGGAGTCTTCACTCAGCTCGCTCGCGAGCGCCGCAAAGTCCGCGCCTTCGCGGATCTTTGTGAGGATTTCACTGGCGCGTAGCTCGACGGCTGCGGCTTCTTCGGCACTGGCTTCGGCGCCCAGCGACAAGAGGATGTGACGCGCGCGGACCTGCTCGGGCATGTTGTAGAGGCTCGATCGCTGCTCGTAGAGGGCCCGAAGCTCGTTCTCCTGGCTGGCGACGAAGGCCTGCAGGGCGTCGGCATCGGGCTCGAAGCCCGCAGCGGGGCCCTGCGCGCGGAGACTCACGAACGCGATCTGCACCTGCTCCAGGCGCCGCAGGGCCGCCTGCCGCGCCTCACCTTCGGAGACCTGGGCGAGCTGAGTCACCGTTCGCATGAATTTGCCCGCCAGCAGCGCCGAGCGCTGCTCGCGGATGAAATTGCGCTGGTTGCCAAACTCGTACTCCACCCAGGCTTCGAACTGCCTGGGGTCGAACCGGCCGTCTTCAGAGGTGAAATACGGAGAAGTGCTGATGGAGCGCTCGATCTCGAGCTTCGAAACCGCCATTCCCAGCGCGGTGGC
>JAFDAW010000277.1 GCA_019313605.1 Deltaproteobacteria bacterium | reverse complement strand
ACGACCATACCGCCGGATCCCATCATGGAACCGGCTGCGATCAGAGAGTCGTAGTCGACGGGAACATCCAGGAAGGATTCGGGCAGGCAGCCGCCCGAGGGGCCGCCCGTCTGCAGGGCTTTGAATTTCTTGCCGTTCAAGACACCGCCGCCGATATCGTAAATGATCTCTCGCGGGGTGACGCCCATGGGGACTTCGATCAGGCCGCTGTTGGCGATCTTCCCGGTCAGCGCGAAGACGGCTGTGCCTTTGCTCTTCTCGGTTCCGATGCTGGCGAACCAGTCAGCTCCCTTATCGACGATCTGCGAGACATTTGCGTAGGTCTTGACGTTGTTGAGCAGGGTGGGCTTGCCGTATAGACCCGAGTGCGCGGGATAGGGAGGCCGGACGCGCGGCATGCCGCGCTTGCCTTCTATCGAGATCATCAGAGCGGTTTCTTCACCGCAGACGAAAGCGCCGGCTCCTTGAAAGATTTCGATATCGAATTCGAAATTGCTGCCCATGATGCCCTTGCCCAGGTAACCCTCCTCTCTGGCTTGTCGGATGGCGACCTGTAGGCGTTTGATCGCGAGTGGGTATTCGGCGCGGCAATAGATGTAGCCCTGCTTGGCGCCGATCGCGGAGCCAGCGATGACCATCCCCTCGAGTACGGCGTGTGGATCACCTTCGAGCACGCTGCGGTCCATGAACGCGCCGGGGTCGCCCTCGTCGGCGTTGCAGAGCACGTATTTGACGTCGCCTTCTGCTTGCTGGCAGAACTGCCATTTCATTCCGGTGGAGAAACCCCCTCCACCGCGCCCACGCAAGCCGCTTTGCTTGACGATGTCGACGATTTCTTCGGGCGCTAGTTCGAACAAAGCCTTCTTCAACCCCTGGTAGCCCCCGGCATTCACGTAATCCGAAATCTCTTCCGGATTGATGTGTCCACAGTTGCGCAGAACCAGGCGCTTTTGTTTGGCGTAGAAGGGGATGTCGTGATAGGTGGGAAGCTTTGCTTTGGTTGCGGGGTCTTTGTAGTACAGGCGCTCGACCGGTTGACCGGTATCGGTCAGGGACTCGACGATTTTAGGCGCATCTTTCGTTTTGACATGGGCGTAGAAGGTGCCTTCCGGTTCAACGATCACGATCGGCCCCTGCTGGCACATGCCGTGACAGCCCGTGAATTTGACCTCTATATCACTGTCTTGAAGCTCGGCATCTAGCGCAGCCTGAATCGCAGGCGACTTGGTCGATTCGCAGCCGGTGCCTCGGCAAATGAGAACAGTTCGGTGATCAACTGTCATCCGATTTGCCTCCGGCGGCCATGAGCTTACGCACATTCTTCCTGGTCAGGTTCCCGTGCACTTCTTCGTTGATCGTCGCACAGGGAGCCAATGCACAACATCCGATGCAGGCCACCGTTTCGACCGTGTACTCCAGGTCGTCGGTCGTTCCCTCGCCTTCGAGTCCCAGAACTGCCGTTGTTTCTTCCAGGATCGCCGGCGCATGCCGGTCGGCGTAAAGCGGAATTGGGCGTAGAAGGTCGCCACGCCAAAGACGCGGCTCGCAGGTACGCGGATGAAGCGGGCGATCTGATTCATCGAGTCTTCTGGCAGATAAGTGTAGGCCTCCTGAACCTTCTGCAGGATGGGGATGATTTCCTCTTGCTTCCCATCAAACTGCGAAAGAATCGTCTGCAGGGTTTCTTCCATGAGGCCCTCTTTCCGACGAAGAGATCAGCTCGAAAAACGGATACGCGCCGGCTCTACTTGTAAAATAATTGTACCTCGTCAGGCCTTTTCAGACACGCGAACCGGTGCTTCTTGGAGCGAATTTCAGCTCCGATTTGCGGCTTGGCTGCACGACTCGGGTACTCGGGTTTTCCTCCCGCCCCTCGGTCGTTCAGGGGGCGTCCGCTTCACCATAGACCTGGTCCGGCGTGAGGATCTCGGGGAAGCGGTCGCGCAGGGCGCGGCGGGCTTCGTAGCAGAGATGACACGAATCAGCGTAGGAGTTACAATGGGGGACCTCGAAGCGCCGCACCAGCGCCGCTGGGCCGCCTTCCAGCAGCGGCCCCGTAATCGGGTGCTCTTCCGGGATGTAGTCGGTGCAGATCTGCTCGAGCGGGGTGCGAAACAGGTTCCCGAGTGAAATTCCCTGGCAGATGTGCACGTTTCCCAGTGGATCCACGTGTACGCGCTCGGGCTCGCGCAGGTCCTCGAAGGGGCAGGTCGTGAAGCGATCCCAGGGTGTCTTTGCGACGTAGCCGCTGAGCTTCGCGGCGGCCCTTCCCCGGTGCATCACGCCGGAGTCACCCGCCGGGGTCTGGCCGATCACCGCGGTCGGATCCTCCACTTCGGGCCGCTCGATGCTGATGAAGTCGACGGGGATTCCGAGCTGCTGGGCTGCCTCCCGCGCGTTGCGGGTTTCTGGAGTCGAACTCTCGTCCGCGTGGTAGAGGTCGCTGCTGACCGAGAGGTCCTCGACCTGTCCCGCGAGAGGTTCGAGATGGGTCATCGCTTCCTCGACCGTGGTCGCCCAAAAACCGTTCGAGACGATGCCCACCCGAAAGCCCATTCGATTTGCCCGCTGTACGGCCTCCACGAGCTTTGGGGGGTCGAGAAACGGCTCTCCGCCCTCGAAGTAGACCCACTCCACGGTGCCCAGCCGCTTCGATTGCTCCAGGACCTCGCAAATCTGTTCTGGGCTCATCGTGCCCTGTTGGCGCGGACTGCCCCAGACGAAGCAGTGATCGCACTCGAAGTTGCACTCGTAGGTCAAGAGCAGATGCACGCCGGTGAGTCTCATCTCTTCCCCTGGAATCGTTACGAAGTTGCTGCAATCGGGCTACTGCGGGTGGCTGATTCAAGCCGGTCCTTGAAACTAGAGTGGCAGGTTTTCACCGAACCGGGCGAGCTGTCCGGGAAAGCAGAGGGGTCAGGGTTCGCTCTCGCGCTGCGCCAGGCGGCGGGCGAGATCGAGAACGAGTTCGCGGTCTTCGGGCGAGAGCCCGCCTAACAGCGGAAGCAGGGAGTCGAGGAACTGCGTCGCGCTTTCCGTGCTGGTATCCGGCTCGTCGGATCGGAGCGCCATCGGCGGGGCTTCGGGGGGCATTAGCATTGCTTCTGTCGGCGTCGAATCCTCGCTGCTGCGTCGGGCGAGGGGGCCGGACAGCCAATCGAGGACGCGACGAGAGCGTTCGATGCGGGGGCCCGAATCGTCGCCCGCCGACGTCGCCGATACTTTCCGCGTCCGGCTCAAGCGCGTCTCATTGCCGGGTTCGGAATCAATCTCGACCAGACGCCGCTCGGCGTCGTAGAGCAGGGCACCCGGCGCAACGTCGAGCGCGGTCGCAATCACGGCAAAGGTTCGGCTCGAGGGTGTCTTTACGCCGTTCTCGATTTCGGAGAGAAACGAGTAGGAGAGCCCGGTTCGCTCGGCCAGGTCTTTGCGCGACCAGCCGCGATCGGTGCGGACCACCTGGATGGCGCGACCCATCGATGCGGCCAACTGGCTGGATGCCGGCCGACTCTCGGCCCGCTTCCGCCTCTTTCGCTCCACGGCCATGGCTCGAATTGTACAAGATTTTTTCTCGCCATGGGCTTGTATATATCGCCATGGGCGTTATTTTAACGCTCCCAGTGAGTTAGTGACGCACGGAGCGCGGACCTGCGAACCCGTGGTGCCCGCGATGACGGACCGGGACCAGACGGAAATCCCCGATCGGGAACCACCCGGCTACGCCGCACCCTCCGGCGCCTTTCGATTGCTGATCCAGGAGGACACCTCATGACCCAAGCCACTGAAAACCCAATCGCCGACTTCATCAGTTCGGTCCATCTCGGCCCCAGCCAGAATCACAAACAACTCACCCTCTGGCCGCTGATCCGAACCCGTGTCGCTTCGGGAATCCCCTATATCTGCCTCGGTGAGGCGTTCGATTCGGGCGCAGCCCAGATCGACGAAATCAACGGCGGCTCGGTTCCCCACGTAGCGCTCGTCAACCGAGGCAGCGTCTCGGTGCTGGTGCTCTTTGGTGAGGAGATCGTGGGCGCCAAGCAGAACCGGGTTGCCAACGCGAGCTTCCTGGTTGCACCGAAGAGCCGCGTCGTGCTCGACGTATCGTGCGTCGAGCAGGGCCGTTGGTCGCCGCGGCCCAGCGCGTCCTTCTCGACGGGCGAGCAGGTACTCTCGAGTTCGCTGCGCAGGGGCATGGCCAGGCGAGTGAGCCGCTCTAGGTCTGCCGGCAGAGGCTTCGACGCCAACCAAGCTGCGGTCTGGGACGGCGTTTCGAAGCGGGTCGAGGGGATGAGGAGTCCGTCGAAGACCGGCGCCTACCGCGACTACGCGCGCAGCTTGGGGGCCGACCTCCAGGAGATGGCACGCTACTTCCAACCGATCGAAGGCCAGGTGGGCTTCGTCGCCGTCCGCGGCGATCGGGTGGATGGCGTCGAGGCCGTCGGTGATCCCGCCGTGTACGCGGCGGTGCACGATCGCCTGCTGCGCGCCTACACGATCGACGCGATCGACGGCACGCACGCGGAGTCGGCACCGGGGCAGGGCGTCGAATTTCTCGCACCCGAAGATTTCCTGCGCACGATTGCCAGCAGTGCCTTTGAAAGGAGTCCCTCCTTGGGGCAGGGCACGGACCTGCGCCTGAGTGGCGAAGCGGTCGGCGGTTGTGCGCTCGAATGCGGCGAGATCGTTCACCTGATGGCTTTCTCGAATTCGACCCACACCGTTCGCTCTGGCAATGGCGAACTCCGGCGAGGCCGAGCGACGGGAAATAGCAGCGGCCGCATTTTCAGTCGCCGCTGGTGGTGCGGCCAATAGTTGTCGCGGTCTGGGGGTGAACAGCAGGCTCGCTATCCTTGCAGAGCCCGTGGTGGCGTTATGGGCCGCGCAACGTCCACCACCAAATGCAAGGAGGCGACGCGATGGGGTCGGCAGAGATTCTCAGGACGATCTTCGACAACATCAGCTCCCCCGTGCTGTTGATCGATCGGAATTACACGGTCGTGGAGGCAAACCGCGCAGCTCTTACCCATGTGTGTCAGCGCGGCATGGACACCACTGGCCGCTCTTGCTTCAAGATTACCCACGCTTTGGAAAAGCCGTGCTGGCACCTCGGGGACGTAGTTTGTCCGGTGAAGGAGGCGTTCGAAACGCGGAAGCGGGTACACACGATACACAGACACCGGATCAAGGGTGAGCTCTTCGTCGAGGAACTCGTGGCCACTCCCCTCGATGAAGTCACCGGAGAGGTCA
>JAFDAW010000276.1 GCA_019313605.1 Deltaproteobacteria bacterium | reverse complement strand
GCGTTCAGTTCGATGTCGAAGGTGGCGCGGGCGGGCGATGCCACTGAATTGAAACGGGCCCTGGCAGAGCATCACGAGCCACCACTCGCGGTCGTCTACGTCGATCGGGGTGGGGCGGGTGGTGTGCAGGTTGCCGCCTGGGTTCCGGTTCGCGCACTTCCCACCGATCTGGTGCCGCTACCGGGTCGCGCGCGTTGGTACGACTGGCAGGGCAGGCTCGATTTCAAGCAGCTTCCCGCCCAGCAGATTCGATCGGGCCGGGATTGGGTGATCGCAGCCGATAATCCGATTCCGCGACGACATTCGGGGGAGAAGATCGATTGGTTGTGGCGATCGGGTGTCCGCGCCAAACGCATTCAGGCGTTGCTCGAATCGAAAACGAAGCTCGGGAAGATCGACTTGCGCGGGATGTCGGAGTTGCAGTCGGATGTGGGTTCGCAATCCACGCAGCCGTTGGTTGCGATGGTGCTCGAATTGGCGGGCCCCGTCGAACAATTGTCCGTCGAGGCTCAGGAGATCGCGCAGTTGCTGGGCGCCTGGGATGGGGGATCGGGGCCCGAAAGTGTCGGTGCCTCCGCCTACCATGTGTTCGTCGAGCGGCTCGCGAGTGAAGTGTTCGGCCTCATGTTGGGTGAGGAGCTGGCCAATCGTTACCGCGCACTACCACAGGTCGATGCTTCGAGCGTTGTATTCGCACTGGTACGATCCGCCACCGAGGACGACGCAGCTGCTGCACTCGATCTGGACAATCTGCGAGATGTGGTTCGAGACAGCCTTCGCGAGACCTGGTTGCGGCTGTCGTTCGAGCTGGGTGCGAACCGCGAAAAATGGCGCTGGGGCGGACTCCATCGGCTCTCGTTTCGGCCTTTCGGCGACTCGCGCAGCGGATCGGATTTCGTCGGATTGTCCGAGATTCCGTACGGCGGTAGTGGCGACACCATCAACACTGCAGAGTTCGCCGAGCCCGACGACTTCGCGGTGCGCGTGGCTTCGATCTTTCGGATGGTGGTGGATGCGGGCTCGCTCGATCAAGCGCTGACGGCGATTGCGCCGGGGCAAAGCGAACACCCGCAGCATCCGCATTTCGACGACAGCCTCGGCGATTGGTTGGCGGGCCATTCCGCTCTGCTCGTCACGGATCGCTTGTTGGTGAGAGAGTCCGGAGACCGGCAACTCGTGCTCGAGCCGCTTCCGTGAGTCGAGTCATCCTGTTTGCCGAGGTCCCGTGTTTCTACGCAGCGGTAGAGCGGGCGGATGAATCGTCGCTCGTCGATCGCCCCATCATCGTCGGTGGTGATCCGCGCAAACGCGGCCTGGTTCAGGGGGCGAGTGAAGAGGCGTTGGCCGCTGGTGTGATGTTGGATCAGCCGGTCCACGACGCCCTCAGGCTGTGCCCCGAAGCCCGTGCCGTGCGAACCAATATGAAACGGTATCGGGAGGTCTCGGGTCGGCTGTTCGTTTGCCTGCGGCGCGGCTTCGATCGGCTGGAGCCGTTCGGACTCGGCGCCGCCTACCTGGATGTGACGAGCAGCCCGGATCTGCCCGAGGAGATTGCCCGGCGACTGCAGGGCATCGTCGCCGACGAGTTGGGCCTCGGACTTCGGGCGGGGATCGCAGCGGGGAAATTTCACGCGCGCCTCGCCGCAGAGGAAGCCGGCGCATCCGGTTGCTATCGCGTCGAGCCCGAGCAACAGACGGCGTTTCTGAGTCCGCTTCCGGTGACCCGACTCGAGGGCGTCGGCGCCAAGACCGCGGCGACGTTGGCTGAACTCGGCGCTCATCGGATCGGCCAACTCCTCGAAATTGGATCGGACCGGCTGCAGCAGGCGTTGGGGACCCACGGCTTGCGGATCCACGCCTACGCGGACGGTCGCGATGACCGGCCCGTTCGCGCTGCGAGCCACCCCCAGAGTTTGAGTCGGGAAGCGACGCTGGAAGAGTCGCGGGATTTCGCGGTGCTGACCGCCCAGATCGAAGATCTCGCCAGACGTCTCGAGGTCGATTTGCGCGCCCAGGGGCTCTCGGCGGGGCGGGTGGCGCTGAAGATCCGCTTTTCGGACCGCGCGACGAATTCGCGCAGCAAGACGTTGGCGGCTCCGATCTCCTCTGCGGCAGAGATTCAAGAATTGACAGTGGGGCTTTTGGCCCACATCGATGCTGGCTCGCGCCCCGCACGGGGGCTCGGGATTCAGCTCGGGCGGCTCCAGAGATCGGAAGACAGCGACCGACAGCTCGATCTCTTTCCCAGCCAGCGCCGGCGGGCCTAAACCAACACTCAAGGGACAAGCGACAAAGGACGAAACGGGGCGTGTAACTCAACGATCCCCTTGAGGTCCGTTTGTCGTAATGGGAAATCCTGCCGGCGAAGAGCGACGTAAGTATCGAAGAATTGGGACGGACCAGGTGATCTCCTTCGCACCGGTCGATGCACGGGACCTGCTGGGAGTCAGCCGCGACGTGTCGAGTGGCGGTATCCGCTTCGAGGCCGTTGGCTGCGAGATCGAGATGGGTGAGGTCCTCCGGGTGACGTTCAGTGTCGGCGAGCAAACCGTCGTCGCGATCGGGCGTGTGGCCTGGTCGACGGAGATCGACCCGATGACGCTCGATGTCGGCCTCGAGTTCGTCGAAATCGACCCCATGGCGATCGATATGCTCGACGAAGTGACCGCCGTCGAAATCGGCTAATCGGTTCGAATCAGCGCCATTTCGCTCGCGCTCCAGCGCGATGCAGTCATCTAAATCGCTCCGGGATCGCTTCGGCGATCGAGCCGCCTCATTTGGCCCCGCAGAGTGTTTCGCTTGACACGACCGCGAAGCGGGTGCGAGTGTCCGCTTCCATGGCGGATTTTCATCAGAGTGGTTCGATTACCACGCTTCACCGACTCGGCAGGCCAGACGTCGAGCGGCTGGAGGCCGAACTACTCCAGCACTCCCGCGTGCGGCCCGTCGCCCTGGTTCTGCCGTGCCTGTTCTCGGAGCTGCGCGGGCCCGCCCTCAAGGGAATCGTCGACGCGCTTCGGGGTGTCCGCTACCTGAGCGAAATCGTCGTGAGCATCTCGGGGACCGCGGCGCGGACCGACTACGAAGAAATGCGCTCCCTCTTCGATGGTGTCACGACGCTGAGCGGTGAGCCGCCAGTCTTGTTGTGGAACAGTGGAACGCGCGTCCAGGCGCTGCTCGAAACCCTGCGCGAGGAAGGTCTCGAGCCCGGGAGCGACGGCAAGGGCCGGAGCACCTGGCTCGCCTGCGGCTATGTGTTGGCGACGAATCGATCCCGGGTCATCGCCATCCACGATTGCGACATTCTTGACTATCGCCGCGAACTGCTGGCTCGCCTCTGTTACCCCACCGTGAATCCCAATCTCCACTATGAATTCGCCAAGGGCTATTACGGTCGCGTCACCGATCGCCTCAACGGGCGCGTGACCCGCCTCTTTGTCGGGCCGCTGCTCCGAGCCCTGACGGCGGTGTTGGGCACTCACCCGCTACTCGAATATCTCGAGTCCTTCCGCTATCCGCTCGCCGGGGAGTGCTCGATGACGACCGAACTTGCGCGCATCAACCGGATACCGAGCGATTGGGGGCTCGAGGTGGGGATGCTCACGGAAGTGTACCGAAACTGTTCGCTCAAGAGGATCTGCCAGGTCGAGATCGTGGAGAACTACGATCACAAGCATCGCGAGTTGTCGGAATCCGACGCTAGTCGTGGACTTCACCGAATGGTGTATGACATCGCATCGTCTTCGATCCGAAACCTTGCCTCCTACGG
>JAFDAW010000044.1 GCA_019313605.1 Deltaproteobacteria bacterium | reverse complement strand
GGAGAGAGCGATGGCTGAAGGCAACGAAGAAATGCAGGCGGAACTCGAGCGGCTGCGCGCCGAGAACGAAAACCTCAAGGCAACGAAAACTCGGGAGCTGCGCCTGCAGGTGAGCCAGAAAGGCGCCGTGTCACTCTACGGCATTCGGCGCTTCCCGATCACGTTCTACGCCGATGAGTGGGACACCGTTCTCGGAATGACCGACGAAATCCGGACCTTCATCTTGCAACACGGGGACGAGCTGAAGCGAAAGTAGACGTGAGGCCCCGTTCATCATTAGCGCTCTTGCTGCTCGGGGCCTGGCTGCTCAGCTGTGTCGGTGTTTCTCGGTCACCGGACGCACCGCCCAATGTGATCCTCATCTTCGTCGATACGCTCCGGGCCGATCACCTCGGGCTGTTCGGATATCCACGCGATACTTCGCCCGCGCTGGACCGATTCGCCGCAGAATCTCTGGTCTTCCGCAATACGACTGCCCAGGCGCCCTGGACGACGCCCTCGATCGCGTCGGCGCTCACCTCCCGTTACCCCTGGGAGCTCGGTTACGCGAACAGTCGCCCCCCGGCAGTCCTCTCGGATGAATTCCTGACCCTTCCCGAGATCTTCGCCGCCAACGGCTACCGAACGGGGGCCGTCATTTCCCACCTGCTGATCGGAACGAAGCTCGGCTTTGGTCAGGGTTTCGAACGATTCGATGTTGCCAACGCCCAGGGCCACCAACACATCTCCTCCCCGTCGATCGTGGAGAGAGCGCAGCGCTTCCTCAACTCTTTCCACGACGTACCATTCTTTCTGTTTCTTCACTTCTTCGATCCCCATTACGCCTACATGCTGCACGAACCCTACGACTACGATCCCGATTACGCGGGGCGCCTCGACGCCGGCGTCGATCAGCCAGAGCTCTTGAAAAGAATCCGATCGCTCAGCGACGAGGACATGCAGTACATACGCGCACTCTACGATTCCGAGATCCGCTTTACCGATGAGCACCTCGGCCTCTTGCTGGAAGACCTGCGCAAACGCGGGCTCTACGAGAACTCGCTGATCATCGTCGCAGCCGATCACGGCGAAGAGTTCCGAGAGCGCGAGGCCCTCCACATCGGCCACAGCTCGACCCTCTATCAAGAGCTCATCCACATACCGATGTTGATCAAGTTGCCGGGAAGCACCGAGGGGCGCGTAGTCGACGCGCCGGTGGGCCTGATCGACCTCGCACCGTCGATCGTTGAAACACTGGCCTTGCAGGTGCCCGACGGCCACCGATTCGACGGTCGAGCACTACCGCTGCGAGAACCCGACCAATTCTCGCAATTGCCCGAGGCGCCCATCTTCAGCGAAACACGCGTTCGCGGGAAATACCTGCAGTCCGTGACACTCGGGCGCTGGAAATTGATCGTCGATCACCGAGCCAAGCGCAAATCTCTATACGATCTCGAATCCGACCCCGGCGAGAGAAATGACCTCGCAGCGAGTTCTCCGGAAATCGTCGAGTCCTACACCGAACTCCTCGCGGAATGGACCGAAGACGTCTGGCAAAAGCGCGAAGGACTCCAACTCCGGCCCGCGGAGCTCGACCGGGACGAGATCGAGAAACTTCGCGCGTTGGGATACATGAACTAACCCGCGAACTCGTGCCCCATCCGACAGCTGAATCAGCTGCGAATTGGCTATATGATCAGTGCTCTCGAACGAGGTTGATCCGACTTGCCTCTCGACTCGCCTCTCACCTGGCTCGGCGCGGGATCCCTCGCAGCCTGGACCTATCTGTTTTTTTGCAACGGTCGTTTCTGGCAGGGCGACCAACGGCTTTGCGCGCAAGCGCCCACCGACGATGCGCTCGCGAAATGGCCCGCGGTCGTCGCAGTGGTCCCCGCGCGAAACGAGGCCGACGTCGTCGAGCGAGCGCTGAATTCACTGCTCGCCCAGGACTATCCCGGTGAACTCCAGATTGTTCTCGTAGACGACTGCAGCGACGACGGCACCGGCGACATCGCCCGTCGACTCGCCCGCGTTCATTCCGCCGGCTCCAGGTTGACGATCGTGGAGACCGAAGCCATGCCCGATGGTTGGGTGGGCAAGATGTGGGCGGTGCAGACCGGCGTACGGCTCGCGGAAGCGCGATGGCCCGAGTCGCCCTATCTGCACCTGACGGACGCCGACGTCGAACACGACCCCGGCAATCTGCGCGCGATGATCTACAAGGCCGAAGCGGAAGGGCTCGGCCTCGTATCACTCATGGTGATGCTGCACTGCAAGACACGCTGGGAAAAACTCCTGATCCCCGCATTCGTCTACTTCTTTCAGATGCTCTACCCATTTCCGCGCATCAACGATCCGCGCTCACGCGTTGCGGGTGCGGCCGGCGGCTGCATGCTCATCAGGGCTGAGTCCCTCACGAGTGCGGGCGGGATCGAATCGATCCGCGGCGAGATCATCGACGACTGCGCGCTCGGCGCGGCGCTGAAATCGGTCGGACGGGTCTGGGTCGGACTGACCGACACCGAGTACAGCGCACGCCCGTATTCGGGCCTGCGCGAGATCTGGGCGATGGTCGCCCGAAGTGCCTACACACAACTCCGACACTCGGCGTGGATGCTCGCGCTTACCGTCATCGGCATGGCCCTCGTCTTTCTCTCGCCACCCCTCGTCGCGTTGACCTTTCCGGTTCACGGCAATGTCTGGGCGGCGTTGCTGGCGCTGTCCGCGTGGCTCGCGATGGCGTGGAGCTTCAGGCCCAGCGCGCTGCGCTATCGGCGCTCTCCCGCTTTCGGCCTGATTCTGCCCGCAGCGGCCCTGCTGTATCTGGGGATGACGTTGGATTCAGCGCGCAGGCATTGGAGCGGCGCGGGCAACCCGTGGAAGGGGCGAGCGGGAGCCGGCAATTCCCGTGCCGCGGGTGAGGCCGCGGACGGCGATTAATCGGCGTCGACGCGCTCCACACCGAGCACGATCCAGCCCGCGCCCGCAGCGTGGAGCGCCTGGCGCCGGGCGTCTTCTTCGGACTCGGCCTCGACGCTGACCGTGCGCGAGCGCGGCCCCTGGGACTGCTTGATGCGAACTCGAAATTGCGGCTCTGGAGCGGGCGGTTCTTCTTCGGTTTCCGGTTCGGGTTCCGGTTCGGGTTCGGGTTCAGCCTCTGCGACCGGGGGCGCCACCGCAGATTGGGTGCGCCGATTCTCCAATTGCTCGATTTTCGACGTGCCGGCGTCTGCTCCGATGCCGAGAGTATCCACGAACTGGTAGAAGCCCTCTGGCGCGTTGATGATCCGCACGCCGACGCCACCGCGGGCAACCTTGAGCAATTGCGAGGGGACGATGACCTTGCGCACGACCTCGACCAGCATCCGAACCCGCCCCTCCGCACCCGGGAGGGTCGTTTGAATCTCGAGTTGGTCGCCGGGCTTGATCTTGGCGCTGCTCTGGATGAAGAGTCCCCCGGGGGAAACGTCGAGGATGAGACCCCCGTGGTTCCGACCATCCAGCGTCAGCGTACAAGGCATCTGGCGCCGTTTGCGCTCGAAGATTCGTCCCGCCATGCCTCTCGTACTCTCCGGTGGGGCCAACTGCCCCAATTCCGCTTGTCGGAAACTCTAACACCATCTTGAGGTAAGCCCTCGTTTCAAATTCGGGCCCAGAGCGCACCGAATCCGGCTCTCTTCAGCAAGAGAAGCCTGTCGAACCGACAGCTGAAAAACACCCTTGCGTGGAATCGATCTCTGATCTGGCGAAACCACCGGTGTGAAACACCCACAAGGATGAGATGACGTGCATTTCCGGCTGCTTGAAACGCCGTTGATACATCAAGTGAAAAACCCAATCAGCCGATTTGAGTTGAGCCCGCAGCCGCAATCGGCTGAGGCACGAACCCGGTCGAGCCCGCGCCAGCTGGGCAGGCCATCGACGCTGAACGGTAGGAGTCCAGTGAAACGACGCATCGGCTGGGACAAGATCATTTTCACGCACGTCGTCGTGATCGGCGTGCCCGCAATTCTCTACTACTACCTGCGGGTGGGCGGAGCATCCCTGTTCTGGCTGCACGCCCTGGTCGCGACCGCCTACCTGATCACCGCGCTGATGATCATCTACGAAGCCACGGCAGCGCTCTTCCGGCGCTACGCGGGATCCGCAGAAGAACCGATCAGTTCGTCCGAGCGCTGGAAGCGAAGATTCAAGGACGCATTCGGCGTGAGCGGCGCCCACGTCCAGGAACCGACCCGCCCGCTGCCGCGCTGTTCGTTCATCGTGGCCGCCTACCTCCCCAACGAGCAGGACATCATCATCGAGACGCTCACCGAGATTCTCGACAACATCCGCCGGCCGGAAGCCGGCTTCGAGCTGATCCTCGCCTACAACCGCCCGGTTCGACTGCCCATCGAAGACGAACTCGAGCAGCTCGCAGCGCGCCACGAATCGCTTCGGCTGCTTCACGTAGAGACCAGCGAGTCGAAGGCCGAGAACATCAACGCGGCACTCCCCGTCGTAACCGGCGAGATCGTCGGCATTCTCGACGCCGACCACCACCCGCAACCGGATTGTTTCGAGCGCGCCTGGCGTTGGTTCGAGCGCGGCTACGACGTCGTTCAGGGGCGCAACGTGGTCCGCAACAGCGAAACGAATTTCATGACGAAGATGATCGCCGTCGAATTCGAGTGCACGTACGGCGTCTGCCATGCGGCGCGCTCGCTATTCGTCGACACGGGCATCTTCGGTGGCTCCAACGGCTACTGGCGGACCGAAGTGCTGCGCGAAACCCGCTTCGATCCGACGATGCTGACCGAGGACATCGACGCGACTTCTCGCGCGTTGCTCGCGGGTTATCGCATCCTCAACGACCGAAGCATCATTTCGACGGAACTCGCCCCGACGGACCTCCCCTCGTTCTGGTATCAGCGTCAGCGCTGGGCGCAGGGTTGGCTCGAAGTGAGCATTAAATTCCAGATGGGCTTCTGGAAATCACGCCACTTGAGTATTTTGCAGAAGGTCTATTGGACCTACCTGCTGCTCTACCGCGAGGTCTACCCGCTCGTCGCGCTGCAGATCTACCCGATCCTGCTGAGCCTGCTGCTGCTCCAGGGCTATATCGAACTCACCTCGCATTGGTATCTCTGGCTCACGGCGATCGTCACATTCGCGAGCGGCCCCTACCAAACCGGCGTTGCGGCGAAGATCGCGTATTCGCGTCATCACGCCTTGCGCTGGTTCGGCTACGCGTTCTTCGTATTCTTCTTCACGCTCTTCAAGGCGATGATCTCGCTCGTCGCGATGTACGACCACCTGCTCGGCCGCGCAGACTGGGTGGTGACGCGTCGCTCGATGACCGAGCAGAGCCGGAAAGTCGAGGCACGTACACGATGAGAGATTGGCGCAAGCTCCTTCTTGCAGCATTCATTCTGTGTCTGATCTCCGTTGGCGCGTCGTCCCCGACGCTGGCCGGAGAGGCCGCTGCAAACGCGTGGATCGGAACGGCACGAGAAGCCGCACAGGCGAACGAACACACCAAATCCATCCGAGCCTTCGAGCACGCGATGAGCGAAGAGCCCTCGAAGCGCTCGGAGATCCTCCACGAGTACGCGGACCAACTCACCTACGGTGGACGCGGGGAAGAAGCCGTCCCGCTCTACCGCGAAATCCTCGACACGCCCGGAATCTCGTCGGGCGAGGAAAAAAGCGCCCGCCGCGGCCTCGCGCTGGCACTCTCATGGACCGACCAACAGCTACCTGCCCTCCGCGAGTACCAGGCGCTGGTTGCGGCGAACCCGGGGGACCTGGACGCGCTTCGCAGCGTAGGGCGCATCCAGAGCTGGCAAGGACAGCACCGAAGGGCCGTGGAACAGCTCGAGAATTTCCTCACCCAATATCCGAACGACCCAGAGGGCATCGCGCTGCTCGCGCAGGCGCTCGATTGGATGGGCCGACCCGACCGCGCCGAGAAGGTGCTGCGCGATCACCTGGCAGTCACGCCGGGTGACAAGAACGCAGAGCGTCTACTGGAAGAGCTCGAGCGCAGCCAGAGGCCCGAGACGCTCTTCAACTACCGCGAGTCCCACCAGAGCGACAACCTGCGCATTACGGGCTGGGAACTCGGCCAGGACTTCCAGTTCAACGACGGTCTTACGACGGTCGGGCCGCGCTTTCACACCTATCGATATAACCCGAAACGAAATAACGGCCCCGCTGTTTCGAGTGACATCTTCGTTTACCGCCCGGGCCTGCACGTTCGCCATCGATTCAACGACGCCATCGAGTGGAACGGAACCGGTTGGGTAGACGTCATCGACGAAAAGAACGGAGACAACACCAGTGCCCCCTTCACCTACGACACCTGGCTGACCCTCTGGCCGAATGATTTCTTCCGTATCGATGTCGGCTCCAATCGGACCACATTCGACAATGAGTCCTCGCTGCGCCAGAACATCAAGGGCACCTTCGCGACCGGCTCCGTGGACATGATGCCCGACGAGAAGACCCGGATCACGGGCCGCTTCCGCTGGGGCGACTACACAGATACCAATGAGCAGAGGTGGTGGCAGGCCGAAGTCGAACGGCGCATCTGGAACGAGCCGCGCGTGCACTTCGCTGCGCGCTACACGGGGATGGACTTCAGAAGGACGCTCAACAACGGCTACTTCGACCCGAACGACTATCACTCGGGAGAGGGCCGGATCCGCGTCTACGACGAGCTACTCCCGGATCTCTGGTATCACCTCGAAGTCAGCGCGGGCTACGAAGACTCGAGCAAGGCGAGTGGCCAGGCCATCTGGAGTGCCGCGGGCGGCTTCAGCTACTGGATCAACGACTGGCTGGAGGTCGCTCTGCGCTACGGCTACTTCAGTTCCAAGACCGGATCGGGCGGCGGTTCGAGCGGCGGATTCGACCGCGGAACCGGCAGCCTCACACTGCGCACGCGCTGGTAATCGATCTACACACCCACCGGCAATCACGCTGTACACATGCGGACGGTCGCGCCGTAATACGGGTCGTCGCGCTGCACGCCTGAGTCAGCGCCGATCGACTGCGCGCTGAACGATCTCCGGCTTGCTCTTCAGGGCCTTGACGATTCCATCTGCGAACCTCGCCTGACCCAGATCCGTCCAGTGACAGATGTCGATGAAGTGCTCACCGTCCTTGGGCATGAAGCGCTCCATGTCGAAGAAGAGCACTTCGGGATGCTCGGCCGCAATCCTGCGGATCACACCGTCGTGGGCTTCGATTGCCGCCTGGACGTGATGCGACCATCCCCAGACTTCCGTCGCGACGCTCTCCTCCGCAAACGAATAGTCGAGTTCTCCCGCGAGGAAGCGCTCGTTCGAATAGCCCTTGGGCACGTAGTAGGTGTAGGTGAGCAGCAGGAAGGGATCCTCCCGCTCCGCTGCCAATTCCATTACCGCTTCGGCGTTGCGCGCAAATACGGGAGGCGTCTTCAAATCGCCGGCTTCGGCGCGCCAGGGATCGTCGAGTGGGTTGTTGTACGGGGCCTCCCGCTCGAATTCGGGCGCGAAGATCGTCTTGGCACCGAGCGAGAGCTTCATCACCCAGCTGACGAGAAACGAGCGCGACAACCGGGGGTGCTGCTCGATCCAATCGAAGGCCGGCTGGAAGCGATGGTAGTAACTGAACTGCGCGTAGTCATCCCGAAAGACATCCCGCGGATAGTTGTTGGCCCGCGCATCGTTGATCCCGTGATAGAACATCACCAGGTCGAAGTCGTAGCCGTCGTACCAATAGCGGTACTTCCAGAGCGAGTCGTAGGTCATGTGTGCGGGGATACCCGCGGAGACCAGGCGAACCTTCAAGTCCTGCTCGGCGAACAGCGGATTCTCGTTGAGCAGCGCCTGCATCTGTGGCTGGAAATTCCGCGTGATGAACGCAGACGCCCCCAACGCGAGAATGCGAAATTCGCCAGGCGGTATTTCCGAATCGAAATCGGAATCCTGCAGTCCGTTGATGCCGTTCGCGACCGGCGGATACACGAGCACGCGTGGATCTGCTGAAAAATACACCGCCCGCAGACCCAGCTCGAGCAGGATCGCAAGCACCAGCAGACTGATCACCATGGAAAGCAGATTGCTCACAATGGCTCGAATGCTCGACACTTCTCCCCCCCACCCTGTTGTTCCCCACCGGGCTTATCGTCCTTCTCTCTGACCTATCTTACTTTGTGATCCGCTGTTTTCCGCTTCGACTCACTGTTTTCCGTCCTGACTCGATTGGATCTCGGCAAGCAGCTGGCGAGCTCCCGGATCTTCGGGAATCAATTCGACCAGATCCAGCGCATACCTGAGCGCAGCTTCCCAATCTCCGACGTCGCGACTCATGGTGACGAGCGCGGTCAACAGCGACTGGTCACCCGGGTGCAGGCGATACGCGTCGTCCAACACACTCCGCGCGCGATCGGCTTCTCCCACCGAGTTCAGCGCGATCCCATAGACGTAGGCGTAGCGCGGATATTCGGGCGCCAACTCCGCCGCGTGAGAGAGCTCGGCGATGGCATCGGGGACCCGCCCCTGGCGGACCAGCGTCAAACCGAGCACATGAGAAAGTTCCGCGCTGTCTCCCACTTGCTCGAGACCCGTTCGCAAGATGCGCTCGGCCTCGTCGTCGCGTTGGATCTGGCGATACAGGTCCGCGAGATTCACGTAGGCGGGCACGAACCACGGGCCGAGCCGCAGTGCGGTTTCATACTCGGTGCGGGCCAGCTCCAGTTCACCCACCGCGACCGCGAGTACGGCAAGATTCACGCGGGCCTCGGGACGGTCGGCGTTTTCTATCTGCGCGGCGCGGTATTCGGCGAGGGGCCGTTCGAGTCTCGCGCGATCGCTCGGGTCCCAGAGTTCTATAGGAACCATGATCATCATGCGCGCCGCCTGGATCCGAACGCTCAACACCGGATCGCTCAGCAGTTGGCGAACGAGTTGCAACCGCAAGCGCGGCTCGAGGCTTTCCGTGGCTTCCAGCGCCGCGTCTCGAACCAGCGGGTTCGCATCCCCAAGCCCGCGCCGCACCGCATCCGCGGTCTGCGGGGCGGGGGGCAGCATGTGCAGGGCCGTCGCGCGAATGATCGCGGGCACCGTCGGCTCGTTCGCCAGTTCGGCGAGCGCGCGCGCGGCCCCGGGCGCGCCCGCCCTGCCCGCTTGAAGAACCTGCCCATAATGGGGTTTTTCGGAAAGCTCGGTCCCATACCAGCGCTCGTTAGCTTCGGCCGACCATTCCACCGTTTGGTCCGCGTGGCAGTCCGTGCAGGTATTGGGGCTACCGAGCGTGAGTGTGAGGTCCGGACGCGGAATCCGGAAACTGTGGTCGTGCCGCAAGTCCACACCCATGTAGTAACGCGCGAGCATGTGGCACGCGACGCAACTCGCACCGGTCGATTCCCATTTGTGGTGGTGGTGTTCGGGCACCGCGTACACATCCGCGCGGTGGCAACCGAGGCAGACCAGGTCTCTTTTTTCGGGCGGCTGCAGCGCGTGGGCCTCGTGGCAATCGGTGCAGACGACCCCCGCGGCATGCATCCGACTCTGGAGGAAGGAACCCCAGACGTAGACCTCGTCCAGAATCTGACCGTCCGCGTAATAGAGCGGCTCGTCGAGCAGCGCCGGACGGTGGGTGTCGAGAAGCGACTGTCCACGAACCGTCTCCGGGTGCAACACGCCACGGCGCGAATGGCAGCGCCCGCAGGTATCGAGCTGCGCATCCGCCCCCTTTTCCGGCGTGCGGTGTGCGAACTTTTCGTCGCTATCGAAGCGCCAGAGGCCGTCGTTGCGGAGGTCGACCGTCAGACCGTCGTCGGGATTGCTGAGATCGAACGCGAGCTCATTTTCGATGCCCGATTCCGCGCGAGCGTTTGCCCACGCCAGATGAACCGATCCCGGACCATGGCACGCCTCGCACGAGACGTTGATTTCCTCCCAGCTGGTGTCGTAGCGGTCTTCACTTGCGAGGTAGTTCTTCCGGAGCTTCGTCGAGTGGCAATCGGCGCACATGTAATTCCAGTTCTGGTTCGGCCCGGTCCAATGAAGAACGTCGCCGTGAGGGACTGGATCATCTGGGTGGAGGTGGAACCAGCGCTGACCACCTTCGCTCTCGGGCCGACTGTCCCAGCACACGCTCAAGGCCTGAAGGCGCCCACCCGGAAATTCGATCAGGTATTGCTGGAGCGGGTCGAAGCCGAACACATACGCGATCTCGTAATCGTGGAGTTCGCCATCGGGCCCATCCGTGCGCGCAAAGAATTTTCCATCGCGCTGAAAAAAAGTGGAGGTGACGCCGAAATGGGTGAACTGCTCGCCATCGAAATCGCCGAGCACGGTGGTCTCATCCACGATCTGCATCGCGAGGTCGTGATGCGAGCCCTTCCACAGCTCGTACTCGGCGACGTGGCAGGGCTCGCAAGCCTTGCCCCCCACAAAGCCGAGCGGAGCGGCTGAAGATTCCGTCCCACTCTCACCCGGCTCCGATCGATCACCGCACGCGGTCAGTGCGGCGATTGCGGCGATCGCGAGGAGCCCCTTATATCGATCCATCGGATCTCCTCTGCCAGTCCGTGGGGCAAGACTCCCCAGCACCGAAGCATCATTGAGCGTTTTGCTTTGGTTACTTAGCCAGATGTATTGCACAATGCACGTGTCAGCCGAGGCGACTCGGCGCCGTGAGCCCCAAGACCACGGTTTGAGCACAGAGGAGGTCCAAAAGTGACCGCTCGACAAACGACGACACGAAAGAAGGCGACCAAGAAGAAGACGACTGCAAAAAAGACAACTCGAAAGAAGGCGACCACAAAAAAGACGACTGCAAAAAAGACAACTCGAAAGAAGGCGACCACAAAGAAGGCCGCGAAGAAGACCAGCAAGAAGAAGACGCGGCGCATCTCAGCCTCCAGCCTTTTGGGCGAAGAACTCCCCAAATCCCTGAAGGCCCTCTCGAATCAACTTCGCCGCGACCTCAACGCGATCGAGAAGCAGATCGAGACCGCTGGCAAGGATACGCGTCGGAGCCTGACGCGCGTGGTTCGGGATGCGAGCCACCACCTCGGCGCCCTCGAAGCGCGCGGCCAGCAAGAGTGGCGCAAGATGTCTACACGCGCGCGCAACGAGGTCGAGCGAACTGTCAAGCGGGTCAGGCGAGCCGCACAGAAGAAATAGGTTGTGTCCCAAAGATTGTGCTGATCGCGATCAAGCCTCTGTGAGATCGGGACCTTGGAAAATGGGTGCCGTAGCGTGGGCGGAAGTAGCTGCCGTGACAGCGCAATCTTCACAGCGAGCACAATCTTCGGGACACATCCGAAGAAATAGACGCACCTGCGCGTCGAGCCGCTCGGAGCCGGCCTGACGGGCCCGCCGCAGCGGGAGGCCCTCCCCGGCCACAGCACGGCCCGAGAAGAGGCTTCCCTGAAGATCGCACGGCGGTCTATAATCGGGACCCATGCCCCCCGTCTCCCAAAATCCGCAGCCGCGGCGCGTCGCGGCTGTGCGCCCCACCCTGGCCCTGCTCGCATGGTTTGCGCTGCTCGCGCTCCCGGGGCTCGCGATGGCCTGGGGGAGCACGATGGACCCCGTATTCGTCTTCTACCCGCGCAACTTCTGCAGCGGCGAGCAGATTGCGCTCGAAGTCTGGGATCGAAACGAACAACGCTGGGCGAAGCACCCGCGCCACCCCGTGATCCCCGTGGACAGCTGCCAACTCGAGGACGCCGGCGTGCTCTTGAACGAGATCCGCTGGCGCTGCCTCGAACGCGGCCATTCCGATTGGGACGAGGGCTGGAGCGTGGGCGTGCGCGTCTTCGAGAGCACCGTCATGCAGCGCTGCGACGTCGCCCGCACCGGTAGCGGGTTCGGCGAAACCGAGATCCACGTCTCGACGCCGAAACCCGGCGAGACCATCGCGGACGCAGACGGAAACGTGGAGATCGAGGGAAGCGTTTGGATCGGCGGTCTCGCGGGCGCGGAGTACGACGTTGTCATCGCGATCGACACATCGAGTGCAGAATCCAGCGGCGACGATGCGACCGCGGAACAGGCGCCCGGCGATCCGCTCTCCGCACAGGTGCGCGCCGCACGAAGATTTGTCAATTCGATTCGAGACCGCCTCGGCGAGGTTCGCGTCGGAATCGTCAGTTTTCCGGGCCCCGCGGCGAGCAGCACCACATCGACAGGCGAATCGGAAGAACTCTTTGCGCACCGCGAACTCCCGCTCACGGGCGACGCGGCTGCGATCGAAAAAACGCTGAAGCGGATGATCGACCGAGGCCGCGCGGGCCCAATGAGTTTCAGCGACGGACTCGCGCTCGCCGTGGACGAACTCTACCGCCCGCCCAACTGGCCCGGCGCCGCGCGCCCCGGAGCGCGGCGTATCGTGATGCTTTCGGCCGATGGCCGCGGTGGATTCCCGTTCGGGCAAGCCGCTCAGGCCGACCGCGATTTCCGCGAGCGCAACGTCGATCGCGCTCGAAGTGCCGCGGTACGCGGAGTGGCACTGCATCTGTTCGCTCTCGGCGGCATCTCCGAAGAACCGCCGGCCTTCATCGACGAGATGCTCGCCAATCGCGCGAGCAGCTTCACGCGCGTGCCATCGCCCGATCTCGGGGCCTTCTTCGCGGAACGCGTGCCGATGCCCTATCTCGAAAAGCTCTCGGTCCACAACGCGGTGGCGGATCGGGAGATCGGCTATTTGTCCTTCACGCCCGACGGGCGCTTCGCCGCCTCGGTACCGCTCTCGCCTGGCGAGAACCACCTCACCGTGAAGGCGCGAACCAGCGACGGCGACGAGCGCGAAAGCCTACTCGTGGTCGAATTCGACGCGAGCGCCTACCAGGACCGCCTGCTGGCCCTGGAAGCCGCGCGCATCCGCCGCGCGCGCAGCAAGCACCTCGTACTCGAGGTCGAGGACTGAGGCCAAAAGTCCCTCCTCCGCAGCTGTACCGAGGCAAAATTCCGTCTGGAATACGAAGCCGAGCCCAATAGCGGGCTCCGGTAGTCCGCGTTCGAGCGCGAAGGGTTGGCGCGGCAATCAAGTTGCGTCACCGAGTGGGTGCCTGGTGTCGGCGCGAACAATTTGGAGCGGAGGCCGAGGATTTGGCCCCAATCTTTTGGCGCCGTTTTGCCTCAGCTTGCTAGTCTCTGTCCGCAAGGAATCATCGATCTTTCATCGCACCCCTAGAACTGTTCACAGAGAAGCGGTCATGATTGGCGCCGATTGTTTCACCCGCATTGCGCGAAAACTCACTCGAACTCACCCAGCTGCGACAACCGA
>JAFDAW010000043.1 GCA_019313605.1 Deltaproteobacteria bacterium | reverse complement strand
CGATCGCTCCACCGGTGTGCGTCCCAGCGTTCGAATCAACTGGCGAATCTCTTCCTGGGGGAGATTCTCTCCGAAGTGAGATCCCGACTCGCGACTGATCGACTCCTCCATCAAGGTTCCACCGAAATCGTTTGCACCCGCGAGCAGCGCCATCTGGGCGAGCTTGGGGCCCATCTTCACCCACGACATCTGGATGTTCGAGATCCAGGGCCGCAAGAACAACCGCGCGACCGCGATCATGCGCAGATCTTCGGGCATCGAAGCGCCCGGCCGCGCGTCCATGTGGTTGAAGAGGATGTTGCGCTCGTGGATGAAGCTGAGCGGGACGAACTCTGTAAAGCCTCCGGTTTCCTTCTGGATCTCGCGCAACAGATTCAGATGCGCGGCGACCTGCTCGACGCTTTCGACGTGCCCGTACATCAGCGTCGAGGTGGAACGCAGCCCGACCGAATGGGCGGCTTTGACGATCTCGACCCAGCGCGCGGTTACGAGCTTGCGGGGCGAAACGATCGCGCGAACGGAATCGTCGAGAATCTCCGCGGCGGTGCCGGGGAGCGTTCCGAGCCCGGCGTCCATCAGCCAGCGCAGGTAGTCGCTCAGTTCCATCCCGCTCTTGCGGTGGCCAAAGTCGATCTCCTCGGGAGAAAAAGCGTGCAGATGAATTTCGGGAAATTCCCGCTTCATTGCGAGCAGGATGTCGCGATAGTGGTTGTGGTCCTTTGCGGGGTGAATTCCGCCTTGGATGCAAAGTTCGGTCGCGCCCCGAGCCACGGCGTCGCGCGCTTTTTCGAGCAGCGCCTCGAGCGGATGATCGTAGGCGTCGTCCTCGTCCCGATGGCGCGAGAAACCACAGAAAGTACACCCGACGTAGCAGACGTTGGTGAAATTGATGTTGCGGACCACCACGTACGAGACATCGTCTCCGTTGTCGTCGCTGCGAGCGAGATCCGCGGTGCGAAGTAGCGCAAAGAAGTCGGCTCCCTCGGTGGACAGCAGCACCGACGCGTCGCGCTCGCAGAGTTCGCGCTTTTCGAGAGCCGCTTCGAGAATGCGGCCGACCTCCGGGCTTACGCCGGCGAGCAGGCGCTCCAACATCACGCCGCCTCCACGCCGGTACCGGTTGCGCGGGTCCGCGCGAAACCCGACAGATCGGCTCGTTCGAGTGCGGCCTCGCGAATGCGGGGCTCGAAGAAGTCCGGTCGATCGAGAAGATACGCGGGATAAACGGGGAGGCGCTCGACGAGGCGCTGGCCCGCGGCTTCGGTGCGCTTTCGAAGAGCTTCGAGTTCGGGCCAGGGCGCCTCGGGGTTGATGAAGTCGACCGTCACGGGCGAAATGCCACCCCAGTCGTTGAGCCCGGAGCGCAGCAACAATTCGAGCGCGCTGGACGCGAGATTCGGCGGCGCCTGAACGTTCATCTCGGGTCCGAGGATCAACCGCGCGATCGCAACCCAAGCGGCGACTTCCTCGTCCGAGATCGAACCGGTAGCAGCCATCGGCGTGTCCGTTTTCGGGTGGAAGGGCTGGACGATCACCTCCTGGATGTGACCGTAGCGATCATCGAGTTCGCGAATGGCCAGCAGCGTGTCGACCCGCTCGACCGCACTCTCTCCGATGCCGAGCAGGATCCCGCTGGTAAATGGGATCTGCAGCTGACCGGCCTGCTCGTGCATGCGAATGCGCAGATCGGGATCCTTGTCGGGACTGTAGTAATGGGCCATGTCCTTTTGCCGAAGCCGCGCGCTCGTCGACTCGAGCATCAATCCCATCGAGGCGTTCCAGGGCCGCAACTCCGCCATCTCGCTCTCGCTGAGGATGCCCGCGTTGGTGTGCGGCAGGATTCCACCCTCGAACGCGATCCGACAGGCTCGCACGAGATAGTCGGTCGTGTCGCGCAATTCGTTGTGCGCGAGCCACTCCCGATACGAGTGATAGGCGATCTCGGGCTTGTCGCCGAGGCAGAGGAGCGCTTCGCAACAGCCCAATGAGACAGCGACGCGCACGGCCTCTTCGACTTCCCGGAGCGTGTAGGTCTTGGCTTCCGGGGAGCCCGGAAGTTTCGCGAAGGTGCAGTACGCGCAGCGGTTGCGGCAGAGGTTCGTCAGTGGGATGAAGACATTCCGGGAAACGCTGACAATGTCACCCTTGCCCCGCCGCTTGCTCTCGGCGGCGCCTTCGAGCACGACTTCCCGAACGATCGGGTCACCAAGCTGCGCAGCGAGCCGCTCGGCGGGGCGGCGTTCGAGCTGGCCCGCATCGACCGCGCTGCCGACGATTTGCTCCGCTTCGGCGCGGGGCAGTGAAGCCTGATGATTGAATCCGCTCAATTCGAGGCACTCCCTCGGCCCACAGCGTGCGGGCGTCAGCCGTGGCGGAACGATACCACGTGAGTGCAGTGGTCAATCAAGCTTCGTCAGCTACCCCGACCCAGGAGCGCAGCTGCTCGGAGGCGGTTTCGTGCAGGAGCTCACCCGCGAGCCGGCCGTCTGCGCGGTCGCGAATCGCCGTCAGCAGACCGATCAATGCGGGGATCATCTGCTCACCCGGAAGCCGGGCGTAGAGGGGTTGCGCGATCCGCGTGCCCGCCCGAGAGCCCCCGACCAGAACGACGTGATCGTTCTTCCCATAGCCGTAGATCCCAATTTCCGCACTCGGCGGGCGCGCGCAATTGTTCGGGCAACCCGTCATCCGGATCACCACATCGACATCCCCGAGCCCGGCCGCCTCGATCGCGTCCATGTAGCGCGGAAGAATTCCCTCGGCGTCCGTCATCGCGAGGCCGCAGGTGGGTTTTGCGGGGCAGGCCATCGAATTCCGGCGCACGATCGAGATCGATTCGGGCTTCGCGACGCCGCCCTCTTCCAGGATCTGCTCGAGCGCCGCGCGATCCCGCACATCGCAGAGCAGTAGATCCTGTTGGGCGGTCGCGCGAACCGAGAGATCCAACTCTTCGACGGCCCGTCGGATGGCCGCCCTCAGTGCGGGCGTCACCCGACCATTTTCGACCGAAATCCCGTAATAGCCCCCGCCACCTCGCTGCTCGTGCCAGCCGAGGTGAAGCTCCATCGGCGGCAGCGGTGTTGGTTCGGCATCTTCGAGCTCGATCCCGAAGCGATCGCGCAGCGCCTGCTTGACCGCATCTACACCGAGCCGTCGGATCGTGTACTTCCAGCGCGCCTGGCGGCGATTCTTCCGCTCGCCCTGCTCGCGCTGTAGGATTGCGATCGACTTGCAGACCTCGATGACCTGTTCGCGACGCACACGGCCGAGGTAGAGCCCGAGCAGCGCCGCGGTTTGCGGCATGTTGTGAGTGAGCCCGAGACCCCCGCCCGAGTAGAGATCCCAGACGCTGCCATCGATGACACCGCCTGGAGACACTGGAACCAGCCCAACGTCCTGCGTGAGCACATCGATCGAGTTATCGGTGGGATGCGCAATGCCAATCTTGAATTTACGCGGCAGATAGGTTTCGCCGTAAAGCGACTCACTCGAGTTGATGGGGCGCACGTTGCGACCCTCTTCGTCGGATTGGAAGATCTGAAAGTAGGCGGTGGTCTTCGGCGCGAGCTCGTCGGCGAGCTCGCAAGAAAGATCGAACGCGCCGGTCGCGTACTTCGGATCGAGCCCTTCGGTCGGGCACCCCATCACGTTGCGATTGACATCGCCGCAGGCGCCGAGCGTTGCGCCGTCGCGATAACCACGGTTGAGGTGCCGAATCAGCGGAGCGAGCTTCGGGCCGTAGATGTGGTGGTACTGGATGCCCTGGCGCGAAGTCACGCGCAGCGTGCCATCCGCGTAATCGTCCGCGGCGCGGTCGAGCGCGAGCCATTGATCGCGGCTGAAGCCGCCACCGCCAGGCGCCTTGATCCGGACCATGAAAAAATGGTCGTCGATCTTCTTGCCGCGCTCGCCTCGGCCCTGTTGCTTGTAGATGCCGAAGAACTTCGAGATCTCCTTGGCTTCGTCCGAGATCGTCTGGCTCTCGCCACGGTCGAGGGCCGCGATCTCGTCCGCAAACGTGTGGCGCTCGCCCTTCGCGGGCTGGACGTAGAAGAGCCCTTCACTCGCGTTCTTGATCCGCTCGTTCTTGGACATCCGGGCGACGTCGCCGTCCGCGAGATTCACTACGGGAGGGGCCGGCTTCTCAGAAGCCATAGGGGGTCTCCGATCGTTCTACGGTGCGAGGGCCCCGGTCCGAACCACAAGGGGCAATACCAGACTAACCCAATGGGTTTTGTGTTTCTAATTCTCGGGTCTCAAGCCGTAGATTGACCCATCGGTCGATTCAGCTGACATCCTCGCGGGTTCGCGTGATCCGCACGCCCGCGTATTGGAGCACACCCGCGATCGGGGTGGGCTTGCGGACCGTGACCGTGACGAAATCGACGTCGAATTTAGAGAGCACGGCGCGCGCGATCCGATCCCCGAGCGCCTCGACGAGCTGGTGCTCCTGGTTTGCCGCCACGTCATCGACGACCTCGAAAACCCGCTTGTAGTGGACGGTCCGCCGGATTCGATCCACCCGACCCGCGTCTCGAAGATCGAGTCCAACCTCCAGATCCAGCGTGACCGGCCGACGAACCCGCCGCTCCCCGGCCGTAACGCCGAGTGCCGCCGGGATCTGGATTCCCTCCAACAGAATGACATCGCTCACCGTAATATCTCCGCGTTTGCCCCGACTCGCCCGAGCCAGCTGGCTCGACGAACAGAGGATGGTGGTGCGCCCTTCACTGCGGACCTACCTCGATCTCCACGCTTTGCGTTTACACGCTCTCGCGAAGAATATTCAGAACGCGCCGAAGCGGCTCCGCGGCTCCCCAGAGTAGTTGATCTCCGACGCTGAACGCCCCGAGATAGTCTCCCCCCATGCGAAGCTTGCGCACACGCCCAACGGGGATCGTCAGTGTCCCCGTGACCGCGGCCGGAGAGAGTTGCTCGCGTGTGGGTTGCATTTCGTTGGGGACGAACGAAACCCAGTCGTTCGCCTTTGCCAGCGCATCCTCGATCTCATCCATCGGAACGTCCGCACGCAGCTTCACCGTAAACGCCTGGCTGTGGCAGCGCATCGCCCCCACACGCACGCAGATTCCATCGATCGGAATCGGCTGCTCAGTGCCGAGGATCTTGTTCCCCTCGGCGTGGCCCTTCCACTCTTCGAGGGTCGAACCGTCGTCGGTGGGAGCGTCGATCCAGGGAATCAGGCTGCCGGCCAGGGGCACACCGAAGATTTTGCTGGGGTACGCGTCGCTGCTCGCGATCTCGATCAGCTTCTGGTCGATCTCCAACGCCGTCGACGCCGGGTTGGCGAGCAGGTCCGAACAGCCGTCGCCGAGCGCGTGCATTTGGCGCGTGAGCTCGATCATGCCCTGCGCGCCCGCGCCCGATGCCGACTGATAGGTCATCGCGGTCATCCATTCGACCCAGTCGTTTTGGAACAAACCGCCCAGGCCCATCAACATGAGACTCACGGTGCAGTTGCCGCCGATGTAGTTCTTCACGCCGGAAGCGATGCCGCGATCGATCACGTCGCGGTTGACCGGATCGAGCACGATCACGCTGTCGTCGTCCATGCGCTTGAAGCGCGCGGCGTCGATCCAGTAGCCCGTCCAGCCGTTCTTGCGCAGGTCGTGCAGAACCTGCTTCGTATAGTCGCCGCCCTGGCAGGTGACGATGGCGTCGTGGCGCGTGAGCGCAGCCAGGTCGTAGGCGTCTTTCAGAGGCGGTGCTTCGCAGCCCACGTCCGGCGCCGCATCCCCGATCTGGGACGTGGTGTAGAACTCGGGCACGAGGCCCTTGAAGTCGCCTTCGGCGCGCATGCGGTCGAGCAGCACGCTCCCCACCATCCCGCGCCAACCGATGAATCCGACGTTTTCGATCCGCATAGTATCCGATTCGGTAGCAAAATCGGGGATCTGTGGCCATTCGACTGGGCGGTAACCCGGCCTGGCGGAGCTCTCACTCAGCTTTCAAGAGCTTCCGCTCTCACGGCCCGTTTGCTTCGGAAGGAAGGGGATCGAGTCCTTGTCCCGGCCATCCGGGTGGAGCGTGGTGGCGCGGAAAGGTGCCCTCATTTCGCCGTGGAACGAACCCTCTACCGCCGAGCTCGAACAACACCGAAACGCCGCTGGAAGTGAATCAGTGGGTCGACCCGGATCCACCGAGCCATTGGAGTGCTTCATCGCGGTCCCTGAAGATCTGCACTTCTGAAAAAGCGCTCTCCGAGAGCGTGTGAAACATTCGCAGCATTCCGAAGAGCGCCTCGGAGGCGACCACGATCGCCATTCGGCCGAAGCGAAGAGTGGAAAGGTCCGCTGTCGCTCGCGCTGCGGCGGTTCGGATCTTGTCCACATCCAGCAGGGTTTCGCAATCGGTCAGGTCGAGCAGCGCATCCATGCCTGGCTCGTAACTGGGATCTACTGAAAGTTCATCGAAGTGTTGGAGCGCTTCGTCGATTGTGACTTCTCCCAACACCCTCGTCATAATTCGATTGCTCGACGCGTCGATTCGATAATGAATCGTCATCGAAATTCACCTCCGGAACGTCGGGGATCAGCCGCCGAACATGCCGCCGTTGACATGGATCACGGTTCCGTTGATGTAGCTCGCTCGCGTCGCAAGATAGGCCACGACATCGGCGATCTCGTCGGCGCGACCCATCCGACCCTGGGGAATCCGAGCCAGGATGGCATCCCGAATTTCTTCGGGGAGTTCTTGCGTCATGTCGGTGTCGATGAAACCGGGGGCAACCGAGTTGACCAGGATGTCACGGCCGGCGAGTTCCTGTGAGAGCGACTTGCTGAACGCGTCCAGACCCGCCTTGACCATCGTGTAGGGGATCTGGCCGGGGTTGCCGGTATGCCCGACCACGCTGCTGATGTTGATGATCCGCCCCGAATCCTTGCGCAGCATGAAGCGGCGCAGCACCAGCTTCGTCAGATACCAGGTGCCGCGCGCCATTCCAGCCACGGCGTCGTAATCGTCGAGCTTCATCGAAAGCATCGGCGCGTTGACGTTGTAACCGGCGTTGTTGACCAGGACGTCGATCCGGCCGGCCTTCTCTTTGAGCTCTTTGATGAGCGCGTCGATGTCGGCTTCGGAACTCAAGTCGGCGCGCACCGCGAACGAGTCGTTCAGCTCGGCGACCAGCTTGAGGGCCGTCTCCTCACTCGAGCGATAGTGGACGCCGACGCGGAATCCCTCGGCGGCGAGCGCGCGACAACAAGCCGCTCCGATCCCCGTGCCACCACCCGTTACGAGCGCGACCCGCGCATCATTCGAACCTTCGACTGCTGTGTCCGTCATTCTGATACTCCCGAGATGTGTTCTCCGCCGTCGACACGGATGACGGCGCCGTTGACCCAGGCGGCTTCATCGAGCGAGAGCAGATAAATTGTATTGGCGACATCTACTGGTGTCGTCAGTCGACGAAAAGGGTTTCTCATCTTCGCCTGCGCTTTCATTTGATCGCTGCCGGGGATCGCGGCCAGTGCGGGGGTTTCTGTGATCCCCGGCTGGATGACGTTGCAGCGCACTCCGTAGGGCGCGTATTCGATTGCGATCGACCGGGCGAGGGATTCGAGCGCGACCTTTGCAGCTGCGACCGCCGCGTATCCCCGCCAAGCGACCTCGTTTCCCTCGCTCGTCAAACCAAAGATACGCGCATCGCCCGCAAAGAGTTTCCGATTGAAGAGATCCTGCACCCAACCGAGTAGGCTCGTGCCCATGTTGAAGATGGTTCGCGAAAAATCTTCTTCCCCGAGAAAATCCGTTTGAGAGTAATCCGGCGGACTCGCCAACGGATACGCGGCGGCGACGCCCGTCGCAAACCACTCATCCATGGCACCCTGCACGCGTTCACCCTCCAGCCCGAGCGCGCTCGCGAGCTTCTGGGTCGCATCGCGCGCGGTCCGACTCATGGGAGGGGCCAACGGTTTGAGGTTTCCAAACGCGATCGAGTGGAGCAGCACGCGCACGCGCCCTTCACCCAGGGCGTCGGCGAGCGAATCGAGCACCGCGTCTCGCTTGGCGGCCGAAAGCGCGTCTGTATTGTGCGTCTGAACGGCGACGCCCAACCCGCGCAACTTCTCGAACTCCGGCTCGATCCCCGCGAGTTGGGAGCGCCGATCCCGATGGACGATGCAGAGGTTCATGCCGTGCTCGGCGAGTACCTGTGCGGTAGCCAAGCCGAAGCCGCTCGAACCTCCGAGGATCACCGCCCACTGTCCGGGCGCAAAATTGGCAGGCATCAACGCTCCTCTAAATCTCGATCCCGCAGAGTAGCGCGCTGCTTCGCCTCTATGCCGACCTCTGCGATCAGTCCCGGAAGCTCCTCGCGCCGGGCGATCTGGACGGGAACATCCGGCGGAAAGGCCTCTCGCAGCCTGCGGAAATAGCCCTTGTCGGTGCGCCCCTCGACGATCGCGATCAGACCGCGGTCTTCCTCTGAACGGATCAAGCGCCCGGACATCTGTTTCAGGTTCAGCAGCATCTTGCCCATCGTATAGCGACCAAATGCGTCTTCACCGGCGGAGCGAAGCCGAGTCTCGCGCCGTTTGCGCAGCTCCGTCGGGACCTCGAAGGGAAGTTTCTCGATCACGACGGCCTGCAGCGCAGGGCCGGGAATGTCGAGCCCCTGCCAAAACGAACGCGCGCCCAACAGGATCATGCCACCGCCGGCTCGCGTAAATCGCTCGACCAGGGCGGCGGGATCGTCCGAAGCGCGGCGCGGCATCAAGATCTCGTAACCCTCCCCGCGAAGCCGCTCGGCGAGCAGATCGCTGACGTCGCGCATTCGCCGCAGGCTGGTGAACAATCCGAGCGTGCGCCCACCGAGCAGACGCGCGAGGTCCGCGAGCACGTCGGTGGTCTCCTCCACCAGATTGCCTTCGCTCTGTAGCGCTGCTACACGCATGTGTTTCGTATACGGGAATGGGCTCTCGACCGAGGTGCGGGTCACGGGTGGCTCGCCGTGCCTTTCAAGTTCCAACTCGCCGAGTGCCGCGAAGGGATCGCCGGCGACGAACAGGCTTGCGGAAACGCACGCGAGCGTCTCGAGCCGCTCGGCAAATCGCTGATGAAAATCGTCCGCGGGAGAAACCGCGCGCACCACGAGACGCCAGCGATCGAAGGGCGATTCGAGCCGCTCGAAAGCCGCGACAGAGTCACCATCACTTTCCGAAAATGCGCCCCGCAAGGCGTCTGCCGCCGTGCGCAATTCGGCCGTGATGCGCTCGATCGCCAACAGATCGTCTTCCTCGATTCCGCGAGATTTCGCCATGCGATCGGCGGCATCGGCAGTCGCAAGCAGGCGCTCGGCGGCCATCTGCGCGAGTTCAGCGGCCTGTGGAAAGACGCGGTCCGGATAGGCGGGCAACTGCACTTCACCGAATTCGCTCGCCCGGTCCGCGAGGCAACGCCCCAGCGCGACAAAATCCTGTTGGATTCCGCGCCGCCAGGCGCGGACGTCACCTTCCATCTCGCGAACGCTCGAACGGCCGAGCAGGCCCGCGCCGCGCCGACCTTCCGATGGGCGGCCAAACAGGTCGTCGATCTCTTCGAGAACTTCGAGTGGCCTCACCTCGAGCGCGTAGACCTCGTCGACCACTCCGGAGAGTTCCTGGGCCTCGTCGATGATCGCGTCGCCAAAGGTCGGATAGTCGGGCGGCCAGCGCAGCAGCAGGTCGTGGTTGGCGACGACGAGGTGGGCTTTCGCGAGTGCAGCCCGCCGTTTTCCGAACGGGCAATCGCGCTCCGTCGCGCACTGTTCGCGAGTGCACTGCTCGGCGCGCGCCGCCACCGAGCGGCGCGCCAGATCTCGAAGCGGCCGGAACCGGTAGTGGAGGCCCCCGGGCAGGGCTCCCACTTCTCCGTGTCGACGGATCCCCGCGCACGCAGCCAATGCCGCGTAGGCGAGCCGGTCCGCGGGAAACATCTGCGGCTCGCGCCCTTCGGCGAGCACCACCGCGGCGCGGCGCGAGCAAATGTAGTTCGCGCGGCCCTTGATCGACACCGCCTTGATATCCGGATAGCCGAACATCGCCGCGGCCGCGGGGATGTCCTTGTTGAGCAACTGATCCTGCAAGAGCTTGGTCTTTGTCGATACGACGATCGGGTCGCGAACGCCACCCGCGGCGCGCTCCATCGCAAAGGGAATCGCAGCCGCCAGATACGCGAGCGATTTTCCAACTCCGGTTCCACCCTCGAGCAACAGGCGGCCACCCGCATCGAGATTGCGCACGAAGTGCCGCGCAAGTTCGAGTTGCTGTTCGCGCACTCGATAGTTCGGAAAATAACGCCGGCCGCGATCGACATCGGAGAGGGCGGCGACGATCGCGTCTTCGTCGAAGGGAACGGGCTTCTCGGACGTCGACAGAATCTCTGCAAATTGGCTGCGGGAATCTTCTTTGGCGAGCGGTGCGTCACCGCAAAACAGCGGCAGCCACGGCGACTCGGGGGCGTAGCTCTCGAGTGCGCTCCTCGCGACCGCATAGCGGCGCTCTCCCGCCGCAACGCCCACGGCCGCAGCCGACATCACGCACACCGTATCGAGCGCGTCGCTCAATGCGCGATGGCGCTCTTCACGCTTCAGCATGGCCCGCGCAAACGTCTCGAGCCGCAAATCCGGGGAGTCCGGATGCGAAATCGCGAGAAAATCCTGGGTGTCGAGATAGCGGTATTCGCTCAACGCAGTCGAAACGAAGCGGGTCAGGAAGGAGCGCTCGAAATCCGCGTTGTGGGCGATCAGCGTCCGCCCCTCGAGCACCGACTCGATCCGCTTGGCGACCTCGCCGATCGTCGGCGCGGTCGCCACATCCGCATCGGTGAGGCCCGTCAGATGGGAGATGGTGAGCGGTAGGGGGCCCCGTGGCCGAACCAGGCTTTCGACCGTCGTAATCAAGCGCACACCGGGCTCGATGAGTACGGCGCCGAACTCCAGGATTTCAGCAGCGGGATCATCGGAAAGGCCCGTCGTCTCGAGGTCGACGATCGCGAGGGGCCCGGTCGCGTCGACAAAACGCGACAGCGCATCGACGTCGATGCCGAGTTCCTCTGCGGGCCGCGTCTCCACGAGCAGAGGCGAGAGCAGCGCAGAATTCCATTCAGTGAGTTCAGCCATTTCGCCGACGATAACCCGGTCCTCGACTGCGAACCCGGGGCATTTCGCGTTTTCGGTGTTCAAACGAACACCGGCAGCGCACCCGTGAAGGGTACGCCGCCGGCATGTTTGAGGCTGGACCCGAAGGTCCGTCTAGTTGCTGAAGTCAGAGCGCCGATTGTAGTGCCAAGCAGACTCGTCGTGGCCGGGAACTGCAGGCTTCGCCTCGCCAAAGCTCACGGTTCGCAAGCGCGAACCCGGAACGCCGAGGTCGACCAGATATCGCTTCACCGCCATCGCGCGGCGCTCACCGAGCGCGAGGTTGTACTCCTCGCTACCGCGCTCGTCGGTGTTGCCCTCGACGGTGACCTGGCCCCAATCTGCATTTTCCTTGATCACGCTCGCGTTGTTGCGCAGCATTCCTGCACTGTCATTGCGAATCGTGCTCTTGTCGAAGTCGAAATAGATCGTCTCGAGATCCGAGATGGTCGACGTCGAGACCGACGACCCTTGCCCGACCGAACCATCATCGAATTCGCTTCCCGTCCCCGTGCCCTGATCCATCGCATCGTCAGCGCTCTCGGCGTGTTTCGATGCACAACCCGCGGACCCGAGCGCAACCGCCACGACCGCAATTACGATCGCGCCAAATCGCCGCTTCATAGCCTCCCTCCTTAGGATTCTGAGCAGTGTCGGCAACTCCGGCGCCATACAGCTTGTTTGGGCTGGAGTTGCCTACTCGGGCGCAAACCCTCCGATCGCCAACTTCAAAAACTCGGCACATCGGAGGACTTGGAGGCCCAACCTCTTGATACTCCCCCAAACGGGAGTTTGGAGAATAATTCGACGCCCGCAAGCCTCTAATTAGGCTGAAGAATCGGCTGGGCAAATCGCGATCTTGAGAATCCGCTGCCAATTTCTAGATCGAGCCCGTGTGGAGCCAATATTCAGCGACTGAAATGGCCCTCTTTGCGGTGCCAAACTTGGAGTTGTGGGACGAGAGAATCCACTTCACCCCATTTTCCAGCACCAAATCCTCGCGAATTCGACCGACTACGGTCGCCATGCCGCCGTTGACCAGATGGTCGATCCGAGGGTCAGGAGTCGAGGGATTCGAGAGCGGCGGCTTCGAACTCTTCCAGATCCTGGTACCAGCGACTCGGCGAGCCCTCAGCGGCGAGGCTCTTGATCGACGGGGCCGAAAGCTCGGGCGCGAGCGCCCGCTCGATTGCCGTGGCCCATTTCATCGCATCCTCACCGGGTTCTGCATCGAGCCTGCGTATCTCGAATTCGGTGCCGTCGGGCCCAGAAACCCGATCCACCACGAGGTCGAAGATGATGGTTCGAACGCCCTCGGGCTCCCCGACCTCGGCGGCCAGCGCCCAGCGGATCACCGGCCACTCGACGAGGCCCGGATCGGCGGGATCACCGTGGGCGATTCCGCTCTCGCGGAGCTCCGGGTTCTCGAGCAGCCGCACCCGATAGCGCCCCTGATGCCCATTGACGGCAAGCTGTAGCAACGAGGTATCTCGCATCTCGGAGCATCAATCGGCATTCTGCCGGATGCCCTTTACGCCCTGAACAGGGCTCGGCGGCCCGGCTCACAAACCGCGAGGAAGCGGCGCCGGAATTCGGAGGCGGATTCGATACCATCGCCTCGATGCGATCCCCCGGCCCCCAGAATCCCTACGAGGTCTACTGTTATCAGTGTAATGTCACCGCTCCGGTGGGGACCCGGCGCTGCATTCACTGTGGCGGGTCGCTTTCTCGCGGCGAGCAGGATCCGCGGCGGGCGGCGCTGGCAGCCCTCATCGGGGTGGATGTCAGCGAGGCAGACGAGGACGTAGACGAGACCACGCCCTCGGCGGGATCCGTCGTACCCAAGATCGCCGTGTGGGTTCTGCTCCTGATCGGCGGCTTCCTCTACCGCTTTTGCAACGGCTGATCGACCGTGGCGGATCCCCCGACCCCCCAACTCGCACTGCTTCGCTTTTCGGGTGAGATCGGAACCAAGGCGCGCGCAACGCGTTCTCAATTCGTCCAGCGCCTGGTCGCGAATTTGCGAAATGCCCTGCTCGCAGAGGATCTCGAGCCCCGCATTCGCGACACCCACAACCGGATCTTCGTCGAGCTTCCCGACGCGGCCTCCGCGTCG
>JAFDAW010000275.1 GCA_019313605.1 Deltaproteobacteria bacterium | reverse complement strand
GGGAAGAATCGGCTCTTCGTCCGCTGGCGTCTCGAATTCTGGAAGTTCGGGGCGCTCGTCAGCGGGTCGCTGGATGGCCTGGCCCTGCGCGCGCTCCACGGGTAGGAGCAGCACGATGAAGAGAGCCAGGCAGGCTCCGATGCTTCGATTCCAGTGGGGGCGGGCCACGGCCTCCGGTCTCCGATTTTCGAAGAAGCGACCGGGGCCGCTCGAGCGTAAACGGCAGGGTGTCAGAAACGATGCCGTGGTTGCAAGGATTATTTCGGATGTGGGCGGAGGTTTTGCCCCGAGCCTCCGGCCCTGAAAGATCGGATCGATCGTTGAGGTCCGCGTCCGCCCGCCCCGATCAGTAGCGCTGGAGCTCCCCCGCTCTCAACTTCCCGAGGTAGGTATCGAGTTCGCGCTTGATGCGCCCCGAGAGGAGTACGACACCGAACATGTTCGGGAACGCCATCCCGAGGATCATCGCGTCGCCAAAGTCGATCACCGCATTGGCGTTGAAGATCGCGCCGAGCCAGACAAAGAGCAGGAAGATTCCCTTGTAGACCATGATCGTGCGCACGCCGAATAGACGCGCCCAGCACTGCTCGCCGTAATAGCTCCAGGAGATCATGGTGCTGAACGCGAAGAGCACGGCGATGAACGACAGCACGGCCGGGAACCATGGGAACACCGTCGAGAAGGCCGACGACGTCATCGCGATCCCGCTTCCCACATCGGGTTCCAGGTACGCGCCCGTCACGACGATGACCAGGCCGGTGATCGTGCAGACGATGATCGTATCGATGAAGGGTTCGAGCAGTGCGACGATCCCTTCGCGCACGGGTTCATCGGTCCGGGCCGCAGAGTGGATGATCGCGGCGGACCCCGTCCCCGCCTCGTTGCTGAAGGCCGCGCGTCGGAAACCCTGGATCAACGCGCCGAAGAACCCCCCGGCTCCCGCCTGCCACGAAAAGGCCTCCGACACGATGGTTCCGACCGCCGCACCCAGTGAGTCGATGTGAGCGATCAGAAGGGCGAGGCCGCAGACGATGTAGAGGATGCACATGAAGGGAACGAGTCCGGCCGCGACCTCGCCGATGCGCTTGATGCCGCCGAGGATCACGACGCCGACCATCGACGCGAGGATCAGGCCGAAGATGATGGCTCCACCCTTGCTCGCCATGAACGGCAGGACTTCCGCGACCTGAGCAAACGATTGATTGGCCTGGTACATGTTGCCGCCGCCGAGGCTGCCGCCGATGCACATCAGCGCAAAGATCACAGAGAGCGCCTTCCCCAAACGCGCAAATCCGATTTCGGCGAGGCCGTCTCGTAGGTAGTGCATCCCGCCGCCCGAAACGTGACCGTCGGCTCGTGTCACCCGGTAGAGCTGGCCGAGCGCGCACTCCGCGAACTTCGAACTCATCCCCAGAAAACCCGCGACGATCATCCAGAAGATCGCGCCGGGCCCGCCGACCCCCACCGCAAATGCGACGCCCGCAATGTTCCCGAGTCCGACCGTGGCCGAGAGTGCAGCCGACAGCGCCTGGAAGTGAGTGATCTCGCCGGTTGATTCTGGATCCGTATAGCGGCCCCTCGTGCAGTCGATTGCGTGGCGAAAGGCGCGAAAGTTTATGAACTGAAACCGCAGGGTGAAGAAGGTCGCTCCGAAAATCAGCCATAAGACGACGAGTGGGAGCGTGACGTCGGGGATCCAGAACGCGACGTCGAAGAAGATCACGGCCTCGATCGAGTCCACCACGTAACTGGCGAACCATTCTTCGAGTCGAGTCAGAAATTCCATGGATCTCCCCCCCATGACGGGTATGCGAACGATCGACCGGGGGGAAGGCGCCGCAGGCCGAAGGATACGCGCTTCGAACCTGTGGCGCCGCTTCGATTCAGGCCATCAGACAAAGATCCCGGGATCGATCTCTACGCCGATCGGACAGTGATCGGACCCCTGGACATCGGAGTAGATCATGGCGTTCTCGACGAATTTCATCGCCGCTGGCGAGGCCAGCACATAGTCGATCCGCCAGCCCACATTCTTGGCACGGACTCCGAAGCGCTGACTCCACCAGGTGTAGCGATCCGGTGACGGGTCGAAGTGGCGATAGGTGTCGATCCAGCCGGCATCCAGCCAGCGGTCGATCTCCGCGCACTCTTCGGGGAGGAATCCGCTGGTTCTCCGGTTTGCCTTGGGTCGCGCGAGATCGATTTCGCGGTGCGCGGTGTTGAAATCACCCATCACGAGCACCCGCGCGCCACTGCGCCGCAGGCGCTGTAACCGTTCGAACAATCTGCGGTAGAAGTCGAGCTTGTAGGGAACCCGGCTGTTGTCGCGGTCCTTGCCATTGCCATTGGGGAAATAGACGTTGGCAACCGCGAGTCGCCCGAAGCGCGCGATCTGGACCCGCCCCTCGGAATCGAAGCGAGTCTCGTCGAGTGCGGTGTGGATGCGATCGGGAGCGCGTCGCGCGTAGAGGCCGACACCGCTGTAACCCTTGCGTTCGGCGGGGGAGAAGCTCGCGTGCCAATGCTCGGGCTGGCTCAGTTCCGTCGGAATCTGGTCGGGCTCGGCGCGCACTTCTTGAAGGCCGACGATCTCCGCCCCGGATCCCTCGAGCCAATCTCCGAAGCCCTTCTTCGCGCAGGCGCGCAAGCCGTTGACGTTCCAGGAGAGAATTCGGATCGGAGATTTGGAGCGGCGTGTAGGCATCGTCTCAGGCTCGACCCGACAGGTACGTATACCCCTTGAGCCCCTGCTCGTAGCGCTCGAGCAGGCGCGCAGATTCTTCGAGGCTGATTCTGTCGTTGCGCAGCGCGCTCTCGATGATCCGGCGGACTTTTTCGATCAAGGGCCGACGCTCGTACTGCACGTAGGTGAGGACGTGGTAGAGATCGGGGCTGTCGCGAATCGTCCAATCCTTCAATGGGTGGTCCTCATCGGTCTGGATGCGCTCGAAGCCGCGGCGGCTCGGCCCGGGCAGGTGCGCTCGATCACTCGGGAATGGGCTCGCTGCGTTGCTCGCCGCTGCTCAGGTCCCGGATCAATACCTCACCTCGCGCCACTTCGTCGGGGCCGAGCAGGTAGACCTCTCGCGCTCCCGCCCGGTCCGCGTCGGCCATCACCCGCTTGAGTCGGGGTTCGCCGAGTACGAGTTCGACGCTTCGGTCGTCGGCGCGCAGTGCTCGAGCCACCCGCACGGCGGCGGCGCGCTCCGCTTCTGTAAACGCGTAGACGACCGCATCCAACTCGCGCGAGAGTTCCGGCAGCCGCTTCTTCTCAGCGAGGAGTTCTGCGATGACGGAGTCGCCGAAGCCGAAGCCGACCGCGGGTGTTGCGGGGCCCCCGAGTGTTTCGAGCAGGTGGTCGTAACGGCCGCCGCCACAAACGGCGCGCAATTCGCGTCCGGAGTCGAATGCTTCGAAGACGATGCCGGTGTAGTAGGCGAGTCCGCGAACGATCGAGGCGTCGAAGGCGACTCGATCCGCGTGGCCGTAGGCGTCGATCAATTCGAAGAGTCGCGCGATCTCCGCGAGCGCGGGAGAATCCGCGCGCGCGATCTTCTTCGCTTCGGCGATGTCGCGCAGTTTCAGGAACGACAGTACGAAGCGCGCGTCTTCGATCGGCAGCCCGACCAGACCCTTCGGATCGCTGAGCAGTTCGACGACGGCGTCCTCGCCGATCTTGTCCAGCTTGTCGATCGCGATACACAGCGCGGGGAAGACCTCGGGCCGCTTCGCGAGCACTGTCTCGCGAAGCGTCTCTTCGAGCAGCGCCCGGCTGTTGATCCGCACCATCACATCGCCACGCTCCAGACCGAGCCGGTCGAGCAGGTGGAAAACCGAAGCGATCAGTTCCGCT
>JAFDAW010000274.1 GCA_019313605.1 Deltaproteobacteria bacterium | reverse complement strand
GGCGGCTTTCCAGGGGGCGCGGGCCTCCAGGTAGCGGTTGACGCGATCGAGGAATTCGAAGATTGCTTCCAGTGCGCGGTGAAACTCGTAGCGTCGGATCGACCGATCGACGCGCGCGGCCGTTTCGGGCGCGGCCGCCTGGATCTCACGCTCGAGATCGCCGGGATCGCCCGTCTTGGGGACGGTGCCATCCGCGTAGCGAGCCGTCATGTTGAGCGTGCGGCTCACGAGATTTCCGAGGTTGTTCGCGAGGTCGGCGTTGATCCGGCGGATCAGCGCGACTTCGCTGAAGTCCGAGTCGAGTCCGAAGACCATTTCGCGCAGCAGGAAGTAGCGAAACGCGTCGAAGCCGTAGCGCTCCTTCATATCGATCGGCGAAACCATGTTGCCGAGAGATTTGGAGATCTTGCGGCCGTTGACCGTCCAGTACCCGTGCGCGTTCAGATGCTGGTAGACGGGCAGGCCCATCGTCTTGAGCATGATCGGCCAGAAGATCGCGTGCGGTTTGAGGATGTCCTTGGCGACGAAATGCTCGGCCACTCCCCAGTAGCGCTCGAAGTCCGGCCCGTCCGGGTAGCCGATCCCCGTCAGGTAGTTGATCAGCGCGTCGAACCAGACATAACAGACGTAATCGGAATCGAAGGGGAGTTCGATCCCCCACTCGAGTCGCTCTTTGGGTCGCGAGATGCAGAGATCTCCGAGCCCGCTCTCTTCTCGGAGCATCGCGAGCGTCTCGTTCTTGTAGCGCTCCGGTCGAATGAAATCCGGATGTTTCTGGATGTGGTTGACCAACCAATCGAAGTGGGCGGTGATGCGCAGAAAATAGTTCGACTCGTTGCGCTTCTCGGGCGCGCGCTCGTGGTCGCGACAGAGTCCGTCTTCGATGTCGCGGTCCGTGAGGAATCGCTCGCAGCCCACACAGTACAAACCCTCGTATTCCTGGAAGTAGATCTCTCCCGCATCGTAGACTTTTTGCAGGAGCTCCTGAACGACGCTCTTGTGCTCCGGATCGGTGGTGCGGATGAAGCGGTCGAACGAGAATCCGAGATCCTTCCAGGTGGAGCTGAACGCCGCGGAATATTCGTCGGCGATCTCCTGCGGTGACACCCCTCGCTGCGCGGCAATTTCGGCGATCTTGTCGCCGTGCTCATCCGTTCCGGTGAGAAAGAAGGTGTCTTCACCCGCGAGCCGGTGATAGCGGGCGACGGTGTCGAGCACGACGGTCGTGTAGGTGTGGCCGATGTGCGGCTCGGCATTCACGTAATAGATCGGTGTCGTGGCGTAGTAGGTGTCAGTCATCGGAATGCGGACTCATGCAGTGCGAGCAGCGCGAGCTCCACCACCATCTGGGGGTTCGCGTTGCGCTGCGACAGTGTCTTGCGGCAATCGTTGAGGGTGCGAAATGCATCGAGATCGTGGGTGACGTTGGCTTCGGTCTCGCGCGCCGCAGTGACCACGCGATCGCGCATCCAGAGCGACGCGGTTTCGAGGAGCGTTTCTACACCGGGGACGACCGTGGCGCGCGCACCGCGATATTCCGCCGCCCAATCGAGCAGTTCCGGGATTGCCGCCGTCGCAATTCCGTCGAGGCGCTCGCGCATCGCGATGCGTTCGGGGTCCTGCTGTGCGGCAGCGGGATCGGCTTCGAAGCGGACGCGCTGGCAGCGCGAGCGCACGGTTGCGAGCAGGCCCGTCGCGGTCGTGGTCGCCAGCACCAGCGTGGTCTGCGGCGGTGGCTCTTCGAGGATCCGGAGCAGCGCGTTCTGGGCTTCTTGATTCAAGTGCTCGGCATCGGCGATGACCGCGGCCCGCCGACCGCCTTCGGTGGATCGCAGGTGCAGCGCATTTTGCAGCGCGCGGACCTGGCCGATGGTCACCCGCGTGCCACCGTCGCCGCGCTCGATCCAGAAGAGATCCGCGTGATCACCGACGTGACGCAGCAGCGGCCCCTTGCGGCCGGTTCCGTCGAGTACGATCGGCTCCCCGGGGCTCGATCGCCGGCATTCGATGCATTCATCGCAGGGGCCGTCCGGCTGCTGACACACGAGGGCCCGAACGAAGTCGAGCGCCGCGTCCTGCGGCGCCGATCCAGGGCCGGACAGTAGATACGCCGAGTGGATGCGGCCGCTTTCGAGGCTGCGGCGCAAGAGAATCGGCGAATCACCCGAAGCGGTAGACATGGGGCGAGCAGTCTAGCATCACCCCCAGGCACGGGGGTACGCTCGGCTTCGATGATTCAGCAACTCGAGGATGCTCGGCCGCACCGGAGCCCGATCGCAGTCGGTGCCCTGATCGCCATCAACGCGATCGTCTTTGGCTACGAGATGATCCTGTCCGGCGGACCCGCCGCGACGGGCGCCGCCGTGGGTGAGTTCGTCGCAACCTGGGGATTGGTTCCCCGAGAATTCCTGCGCGAGATCGCCGACCCGGGCGCCACGAGCCAGGTCGTCTGGTTTACGCCGATCAGCTCGCTGTTTCTCCACGGTGGGCTGCTGCACCTCGCGTGCAACCTGCTCTATCTCTGGGTCTTCGGCGCAGAGATCGAGGATTGGCTCGGGGGGTTCCGCTTCCTGGGCTTCTATCTCGCTTGCGGCCTGGCCGCGTCGGCGTTCCAGATCGCGAGCGATCCCAACTCCTACGTGGCGACGATCGGCGCGAGCGGCGCGATCTCGGGTGTGCTCGGCGCGTACGTGGTCTCGTATCCGCACCGACGGCTGCGGCTGCGATGGCCGCCCGTCCCGATCCCTGCGATGTTTTTCCTGCTGGTCTGGATTGTGATCCAGGTCCTATCTGGGATCGACTACCAGTCCGCAGAGGAGGGGGGATCAGCCTGGTGGGCGCACACGGGCGGATTCCTGGCCGGAATCGCGCTCACGCGCTTGATGAGGGTGCCTTTTTCCCACGCTCACGATTGCGCATCGGATCCCCAAACCCCCAGTAACGCCTAAAAGACTTTGCGCTCAAGTCTTCCGGCGCGCGCGCCGATCCAGCCGACACGCATGCACGCGTATGGACCGCAGGTGCGCGGTGTATTGGGCGTCGGCACTCGGCGTATTGGACGTAAACAGTCGTATCTTGGAGGGAGTTCGCAGATGGCAATCAACGCATTTGGTCGGGGCCGGGAGTCGGATTACGAGGGGCAGGCCAGTTCCAGTTCGCCCTCAACCAGCAGCAGCACTTCATCCACTTCGGGTGGCCTCACCGCATTCATCGACCAGGGGTCGGAGTTCGAGGGGAAGCTTTCGTTTCGAGACACCGTCCGAATCGATGGGACCTTTCACGGCGAGATCACCAGCGAGAACACCCTCATTGTCGGAGAGAGTGGTGAGATCGACGCCGAGATTCGCTCGAAGACCGTCGTCGTGAGTGGCAAAGTCCACGGCAATGTCATCGCCGAGGCGAAGGTCGTGCTTCACAAGAGCGCGCGCGTCGAAGGTGACATCCAGACGCCTTCGATCGTGGTCGAAGAAGGCGCGATGATCACCGGCAAGATCAGCATGGGCGCGCCGGGATCGAAATCCGCGACGTCTTCCCTCAAGGCCGTCGCCGCGAAGAGCGACGACAAAGATGCCAAGGGCGCGGCGAGCAGCACAGCCGTCTAGGGGCTCTCAGTTCCGGCGCGCTGCGGCGTATTCCGGATCGTTCATGCGATGCGCTTGACGCTGTCTCCCTCGCGAACGCGGTGGGAGACATGCACGCCCACCTGTTGTCCGGGTTTCGCAACCTCGACTGGCTGGTGGTCGAATTCCAGCCGGTCGAGCGTCTGGTAAAAATCCGTGGTGTGCCCGCGAAAATGAACGGTGTCCCCGGTGTGGAGTTCTCCCGGTCCCACCGTAACCACAGCCGCGTCGACCCGCGGAAAGTAGTGGGCC
>JAFDAW010000042.1 GCA_019313605.1 Deltaproteobacteria bacterium | reverse complement strand
AGGGGAGGGGAGGTAATGCAGCACCATGTGCGCGAGTGCAGCGTTGACCTCACCGTCGGATATTGGCAGTGCGCTCGCCTCGCCGTGTCGGAATTCGATCTGGAGATCGGGTTCGGCTGCGGTCTTGCTGCGCGCCGCATCGATCATGCGCGACGAATCGTCGACCGCCACCACCCGCACTCCGAGGCGCGCGAGTTCGATCGCGAGAATGCCCGTGCCGGTGCCGATGTCCGCGACGACGAGATTCGGGTCGAGTAGCCGCGAAACCGCGCGGGCGCGCAGCGCGTCATCGTTGAAGACCTTGCGCAGCGCGTCCCACTCGGGGCCAACCGAATCGAAGAAGCTGCGGGTGCGCTCGGAGCGCGACTCCATCACGCGCGCGAGTGCTGCGGCATCGAGTTCCACGGTCGCATCGCCGCGCAGGTTCTTGACGACCAATGCCCAGGTATCCCGCCATGGCGCTTCCTGCGGCGGGACAAATCGGTAGAAGACGAAGGTTCCGTCGCGCCGGTCTTCGAGAAGCCCCGCTTCGCGCAGGATCGCGAGGTGTCTCGAAACCCGAGATTGCGCCATGCCGAGGACTGTCATGATCTCCTGGACGGCGAGTTCTTCGCGCTCGAGCAGTGCGAGGATGCGGACCCGGGTCGGGTCCGAGAAGGTCCGAAAGATGCGCTGTAGTTGTTCGGCCTTCATGGCTCTCACCATCCGCCGGTGGATCCCGGTGATTGCCCTGAATGGGCTGGAGTAAACGGGGTCTAGCGAATTTTCGGCTTTGCGACCGTTCCGGATATTTTTGCGAGCGCTTCGCCCCCCGGGCTGACCTTCACGCCGCCGGCTGACACGGCACGGGAGATCGTGGGTTTGACGTCGAGTTCGAACTCGAAACCGATCGGTGCCTGCTCCAACCGCTCGGCATGGCCGATCTTGCCGCTGCCAGAACCGGATACATCGGGGCCGTCGAGACTCAGCGAGGTGAGCGTCGCGTAGGCATCCCCACCGAGGCTCACCTCACCCGTCAGGCTCTTGAACGGCAGCGGGACCGAAAAGCCTGGCAGAGAAATCGAGCCGTCCTGGATCTCGAATTCGACCCAGCCTTCGGGTCCTTCTTCCGTCATCGAAACGTCGAGCGTCGCCTCGAGGTTTCCCTCGAAGCCCCCAGTCGGGATCCAGTCCGCGATCGGGGGAAGTTCGGGCCGGGCATCTCGAATCGTTCCGGCCCAGGAGGTGACACCGTTCCAGCGGAGCGTACCGTCCGCGCTCCCAGAGGGGCTTTCCAATTCCACGTGGAGGACGGGCTCGCCCACGAACCAGGACAGCGACCAGGCGGGCCGGATCAGCGCTCGATCGATCTGCTGCAGCGGTTGGTCGGGAAATTTCGCCCGCAGCCGCGTGGCTTCCAGCGCGGGGCCGGCGAACTGCAGGGTCGGACCGACGTCTACAAACGTCAGTTGGATGCCGTGGCTTTGCTCGATCCGGTTTGCAATCAATTCGCCGAGTTTGTCGTAGGGAAAACCGCGAATCATGAAGAACAAGACCAGCAGGACGCCCGCGCAGGGAACCCCGATGACGATCAGCGGGCGCGGAAGCGCTTCGCCGGCTTGTTGGTGGGTGGTTGTGGGCATCAGATCGCCTCGAAGGTAGAGACCGTGAAGGACACGTCGAGGAAACTGGGTTTATCCTTGCGTGTACGCATGCGCAGGCTCTTCACGGAAAGCACCTGTTCCGAGGATTCGATCTGGTGGAGATAACTTACTGCCTGTTGGAGCGTGACCTCCTTGAGTTCCACCTCGACCTTGGTTTCCCGATAGAGGTCGTTGGAGGGCGTCGCCTGCGGTTCCATCGATTCGACCTTGACCCTCGAGGCCTGTGCGAGAGATTCGAGGGTGGTGCGCAGATTGCCTCGTGTACCGACCTGGATCCGCTGCTCGACCGAGGTGAGTCGATCGTTTACGTCGTCGAATTCCCCGCGCAGGCGAGACATGACCTTGAGTTGTTGTTCAGCCTGGGCGAGGCGTTGCTGGGCATCGCCGCGAAGCCCGAGCGATGCCTGAATGACGCCAAAATAGATCACGAGTACGACGAAGAGAACGCCCACGACCGAAACCAGGATGCGTTCGCGATCGGAAAGATCTTCGAACGCAGTGCGCAAGCGAATCCAAAGTTTCTTCATCCCGAGCCCTCAGGGGGCGCCAGGCTGATCGTGACGTCGAATCTCTTACCGCCGCGCTTCGGATCCGATTCGATCGATCCGATTCGCGCTTGCGCGAAAGGCGGAAACTTCGCGAGTTCCGCGCCCAGGCGGTCGGCGGATTCGAAGCTCTTGGCGTAGACCCGCATGCGAATGATCTGCCGGTCGATGCTGAGTTCGTCGAAGACGACATCCAGGTCCTTGGGGACGAGCTTCGAGATCTCGGTCAAGAGGTCGAGCGCGGAGAGATTCCCGCGATAGACACCGAGAAATTCAGCGCGGGAAGTCGCCGATGTGATCTCCTGGCGCAATGCGGCCAGCGGGTTGTCGGGCAGAGTCTGGCCGGGAAAGGCCTCTGTGTAGAGTTGCTCGATCTGCTCTTCCATCTGGCTCGCCCGGTGGCTTTCGAGGCCGGTGGAGGTCGCAATGCTCACGAGACCCAGGATCACCGCGGCGACTGCCAGACCGAGGGGCCAGGCGAGATCGCGTCGATAGCGACCGAGGTCGAGTCGGACGGCGAATTCATCCTGGCGGAAGTCCATGCGGGTCTTGGCCTGGGCGGTGCCCCGCATCGCGAGTGCGATCGCGGGCGCAAAAACGATCGCGTCGGTATCGGTGGTCAGGGCATTTCCGTATTCCTGTGTCGGGGCGCCCAGTTTCTGTGCACTGATCCCGATCGTGGACGCGAGATATTCGTCGAGACCGTTGAGCTGCGCGGTTCCGCCGAAGAGGGTGAGCTCGCGGACCGGCCCTGACTCGAGCGTCGCAATCAGGGGTTCGAGTGAACCCAGGGTTCGGATGATCTCGCGTGCAATGCGGTCGAGCGTGGCCCGGGTGGCGGGCAGGGTTTCGCCCATCCCCGCACCAAACACGTTGTCTTCGCATTTTGCGCGTTCTGCGTCCTTGGGGCCCAGCGCGCGATCGCGGCCGAGCGCCTCGGTCAGCGCGGCACCCGCGACGGTAAAAGTCCGAGACGCGATGGGTTGTCCGTCAGCAATCAGGCAGCAGGTGGTCTTGCGGTGGCCCAGATCGATCAGCAGGCGGGTTCCAGCCAGATCGAAAAGGTTGCTCAAGTGGCACAGTACCAGTCCCTCGGCCTCGACGGTTCGAGGTTCGCTCTGCGCCTCGCGAAGCATTCCGAGCAGATCGGACACGTCGGCGCGGGTGGCGACCGCCGCTACGACTTCTGCGTGGTTTCGATCGCCTCCGACCATCTCCCAGTCGACCAGCACATCATCGAGATCGAATAGCGTGTCGTTCTCCACCTCGAACGGAACGACCTGAGTGAGTCTCTTGCGGTCTCGAAACGGAAAACTCAGGCGCCGGGTGGAGAGTCGATCGCCGGCCAGTGCGCAGACTGCGTGGTCGGTCGAAAGCCGGTGCATGCGGACAAAATGTTGGATGAGTTCTGCGAGTGGGGTGTCGCTGTCCGCGCGCAAAATGCTGCGCATCGCGACGGCCTCGAAGCCGCGCAGCGTCTGCCGGAATTCCACGGCCTTGAGGCTGTGGCTCCCAACGTCGAGTCCGAGAATATTGCTCAGGAATGCCATCGGTGTCCCCCGATCACCGGACGCGCCAGCTTAGCATCAGCGGTGGATCCGCACTTCGATTGACGACCGCTTCAATGCTCCGCCTGATTTCGCCCACTCGGGCATCGGCCGTGATCGTAAAGACGCTGGCCGTATAGGTCGGAGGCGGAAATATCGGGCTCGACACGATACTGCTTATCGGCGTGCAATCCTTGAGCGAGAGAGCCTCACCGCAAATGAGCCCGCCCTTTTCGCGGACCTCCAGGATCTGCTTGACCTGGTCCTTTTTGGCGAGCCGGTGGTCAGATCCTCCCATTCTGGAGAAAATCAGGGAAAGCACGTGGGCCGGAGCGGTGTTGAGGTTGATTCCCCCCCCTCCAGCGAAGGGCTCCACCGTGACATAGGGCCGCAGCGCTTCCACGAGCTTACGGTCGAAACCCTCGATGAGGAAGAGGTCGTCGACGCTCATCAGGGGCCCGTTTGCGGCCCAGTAGGGCGGTTCCTGGAGCTGATAATAGGTGTCTTCCAGGCCGCCTTTGAGCCGAACCTCGTCCGCGTCGACCCAGTCCATCAGCGCCTCGGTGAGTTCGGAAATGTCGTAGAATTTTTCTCCGGGTGGAAGTTTCATCTCATCGATGACCTTTTCGAAGAACGCGTCCAGAAAGAACTCGGTTTCTTCGTAGGGGGCTCCGGCCTCCGCGTAGTCGAAGATCGAGTTGAGGTTGAACAGCGCCCCCGAGTCTTCGATCCGGATTTTCAAGCTGGCCCCGTCACCCCCGGGAATCTCGACCTGCCCGAGTTCCGACCAGGAGTCCCGCTGGCTGTCGACGGCTTGTTGGGTGGCCTCTTCCTGGATTCGATCCATGATCAGGACGGTTTTCCCGAGCCGAATACCGCTGCGCGCGAGAGTCTCCGCGCGGGCCGCAGCATCGCGATTTCGCGCGACGCTCGCGTCGATGACGGCCCGCCGCGTGAAGGTCGCAATCGAACTGGTGAGCAGCAGTGCGAAGAAGAGCACGATGAGGAGCACCACGCCCTGCTGTCGGTTTGAACGGTTCAGCGGCATCTGGGATCCACGATTTGCTTGCATTCTTCGGGCAGGCCCTGGTAGTCCTTTGGCCCGAACAGCATGTCGGGTTTCGATTTTGCGAGGCCAACACAGATCTTCTCGTTCGAGCTGGCGGATTCGGGCACGCTGGGCGGGAAACAGCAGGAATTCGTGACGCACTCACCATCCTCGCCGTCTTCCTCGTCCTCGTCATCCTCCGATTCTCCGTCGCCTCCGGCAAGCAGGTTGTTGGGATCCAGGAGTGCCACGAGATCGATCGGGCGAACCGGGATCAACACCCTCCTTCGATAGACCGGCGGTTCCTCCACCGCGTCCTCACTGTCGGGCATCAACGAGAGTTGAATCTCGACGGCCAGCGGGAGAGAACTCGAATCGATGATGGTCGACGAGTCCCATTCGCTGCGGGTCTCTCCCTCTTCGCCGAGGAAGTAGAATCCGAAATAACGTAAACCTTCGGCGAGCAGGAACGCTCCCTCGTCGCCCTCCCTCGGGAAGTCTTTATCGAGGCTATCGGGAAGCCGCGGTGAGGACCATCGATACAGCGAAATCGAATCGTCCTCGGCGGATTCCGTGATATAGGCGACCACGGCGATGTTCGTCTCGGCACTGTCCGTTCGCGTCGGGTCGTGGTTTCGGGTGATGAATTTGAGGCGATCGGAGGTGTCGCCACCGAGCCGGGTCTGGCCCAGGAAGATCCACGGGAATGCGAAGGGGTCCATATCTGCTGGTTTTACCATCAGGAATGCACCCTCGATGTCGCGAGCGACGCGATCGAGTATCCCGCTCGCGCGCCGAACGCCGCGGGTATGGTCCGACGCGCGGGTGGTGGCACGAGCGAGCTCTGTGTAGAAGTTGAGTGCGACGAAGAAGACGAAGCCGATCAGTGCGACGACCCCCATCACTTCGATCAGCGTGAATCCTTCCCGTTTGCGCGGTCGAGCGCTCATGGCTCCTCGCTCTCCGAAGCGGCCTCAGCCAGTACGCCCGTTGCCGCGAACTTGGAGGCTGCATCCTCGTCGACCGCAAAGAGGGTGCGGGTTACCGAGCGCTCGGCTCCAGCCTCGAGCCACGAGACCCGGAGTTCCACTCGAAGAAACGGCGGCGTGAGGGTGTCCGCCGCTCCGGTCGGTGCGGTCGGAACCGGCAATGATTGCGTGGTCGGGTTCTTTGCATTGCGCTCCTGTTCCTGCTCTAGAGCGGTTTTGAAGATCTTGGTCTGGAGGGGCGTGACCTCCCATGTCAGCTTCAAGCCGTCTTCATTTTCGGATTCGGTGATTCCGAGCTCGGGCGCCACGCCCGTATCGAGTTCCAACTCGAACTCGCTGACCTCCAGGTCGGCGACCAGCGAAGCTTCCAGAAGGCGCCGGCTCTCGCCCTCGGAGCGCAACCAGTGCATGGCTACGCCAGATAGTGTGGTATAGACGATCGCGAGGATCGCGACCGCTCCGAGCACTTCGAAAAGCGTGAAGCCAGCGTCAGAATTCCTCATCGAGAATCCGCACCATTTCGGCCAGGGGCAGGATTTCCAGCGCAAGTTCGCGGCCACCGGGTTCGTCGAGTACGAGCAGTGTGTACGACGACGTGCCATCACCTTCGAAGGTGATGTGCGCTTCGCCGAAGTCGGTTTCGCCACCGGGCGTCTCGATCCACGCGAATTCGATGCCCCTGCCAAGGGTTTCGAGCTTTCCGAGAGGCCCTTGCAGTGTTTCAAAGCTCCGCTCCGTTGATGGCGGTGGTGCGAGGGAGAGCTGCGTCTCCGCGTCCGGCTCGAACTCGAACTCGAGGTCGGGCTTTGCCGGCTTCTTCTGCTCGGCGGGGCGGTCTCCCTGCCACTCCAGTCGGTAGGTGCCAGCATCCAGATCGATCGCCAGCCGATGCGGGACACCGGTCATCACCGCGCGCTGTCGGCCAAAATCGATCCGCTCGACGATCTGCTCGGCAGAGTTCCGCAGCTTGTGGGTCTGCACGGCGCCGAAGTTGGGCAACATGATGCTCATCAGCAGCCCGCCGATGAGCAGGACCGCGAGAATTTCGAGCAGGGTGAACCCCGCCCGATCCCACGCGCGGTGTGCGTCCGCTCTCAGTTTTCCTCTCCGCCTTCGTCCCAATTTCCGATGTCGGCATCGACGCCCTCACCGCCGGGTTTATCATCGGCTCCGTAGGACCAGAGGTCGAACGAGTGGGAGTTGTTCTGGCCAGGCTGCTCGTACTCAAAGGGGTTGCTCCAGGCGTCTTGGGGTAATTTTCGCTTCTGGAGATATCCGCCTGGCGGGAAGCTCTTGGCGCCGTCGGCCTCGTGTATCAGCGCATCGAGGCCCTGTTCGGTGGTGGGGTAGCGGGCGTTGTCCATGCGATAGATCTCGAGCACGGATTCGAGGTTCGCGATCTGGACGCGCGTCGTAGTGACGCGGCCCTTGTCGACTTGCGCAAAGATGGAAACGCCCACGATCGTGCTGAGCAAACCGATGATCAGCACGACGGCCATGATTTCGATCAGCGTGAAACCCGCGTTCGAGCCGGCTCGAACGATCGGGTCTCGCCCTACAGTTTCGGGCATTTGTAATCCTCCAATTCAAGAAATCGAGCTGGTGACCTGGAGTAGCGGCACGAGTGTCGCAAGGATGATAACCACGACGATCCCCACCATCAGCAGGATCAGCAGGGGTTCGAGCAATGCGGTCATTCGGGTCACTGTCGTTTCGACCTGTTCCTCGTAGGTATCGGCGATCTTGGAGAGCATCGCTTCGAGCTGTCCACTGCGCTCTCCGACCCCGATCATATGGGTCACCATGGGCGGGAACTCGCCGCTGTTTCGCAGTGGAGCCGCCACGCTAGCACCCTCGATGATGCTCTCACGAGCTGCGTCGATGGCGCGCCCCAGCACCGTATTGTTCGCGACGTGTTTCGCAGTTTCGAGAGCGCGGACGATCGGTAGGCCGCCCGCGAGCAGCGTCGCGAGGGTTCGTGAAAAGCGCGCAATCGCGATGATGCGCACCGTTCGGCCGATCACCGGCAGGCGCAGCTTCAAGATGTCGAAGGTTTCGCGCCCGCGCTCGGTCTGGATAGCGATGCGCAGGCCCATCACAAGGCCCAGCATGCCGATCGCGATCGCCCACCACCAAACCCTCGCGAATTCGGAGATCGCGATGATCCAGCGCGTGTAGAAGGGGAGTTCTTGATTGAGGCTCGTCAGCAGCTCGGTGATCTGGGGCAAGACGACGGTCACCAGGACGCCCACCACAAGCATTGCAAAGCCGAACATCACGCTGGGATAGATGAGGATCGAGCTTACTTTGTTCCGCAGCCGAACTTGACTCTCCAGATAGTCGGCCAACCGTTCGAGCACGGTCTCGAGCGCGCCGCCCGCCTCTCCCGCGCGGACCATGCTGACGTAGAGATCTGGAAAGGCTCCGGTCTGGGCGAGCGCATCGGCAAAATGCGCTCCCTCGTTGACGCGGTCCCGGGCTTGCCCGAGCGCGGTGCGCAGCCGGACGTTCTCGGTCTGTTCGGTGAGAGCGCTGAGTCCCTCGATGAGCGGGATGCCCGAGCCCAACAGCGTCGCGGCCTGGCGGGTGGCGAGCGCGAGATCGAGTGGGGGGATGCGCGAGAAGCTCGGCAGTTGGAAGCTGCGGCCCGCCGCCGCCTTGACGCTCGTGACGCCTCGTTGTTCGGAGAGTTCGGTGAGGTAGACGCCGTCTTTGCGCAACTTGCCGCGGGCGGTTCGCGAGGATTCGGCATCGAGAAGTCCGTTGATGGACTTGCCGGCCGCATTGACCCCTTTGAACGCATAAACCGGCACGGAAACCTCAGATCTGGGCGACGCTGCCTTCTTCCTCGGTTGCGCGCAACACTTCCGCACTCGAGGTGATTCCCTGCAAGACCTTGAGCGCACCGTCACCGCGCAGTGTGCGCATGCCCTTGCGGATTGCGGCCTGCTTGATGGTCTTGGAATCGATGTTCTGCGATACCAGGGCGCGAAGATCGTCGTCGATGAGCATCAGCTCGAAGATCCCGACCCGACCCCGGTAGCCGGTGAAGTTGCAATCCGCGCATCCCGTGGCGCGGTAGGCCTTTACCGGGCGATCCGGAGGGCGCACTCCGATCTCCTTGAGTTCCTCGGCTGTGGCCACGTACTCTTCCCGGCACTTCTTGCACAGGACCCGGACGAGTCGCTGCGCGAGAACCGCCACCAGCGATGAACCCACGAGAAACGGCTCGACCCCCATGTCGACGAGGCGGGTGATGGCGCTCGGCGCGTCGTTGGTATGCAGGGTCGAGAAGACGAGGTGACCGGTCAGCGAGGCCTGGATCGCGATCTCCGCAGTCTCGACATCGCGGATCTCGCCGATCAGGATCACGTTCGGATCCTGGCGCAAGATCGAGCGCAATCCGCTCGCAAAGGTCAGCCCGATCTTCGGGTTGATCTCGATCTGCCCGACTCCCTTGAGCTGGATTTCGACCGGATCGTCGAGTGTGACGATGTTCTTGTCCGTCGAGTTGATCGACGAAAGCGCGGCGTAGAGAGTGGTGGTTTTGCCGCTGCCGGTGGGGCCGGTGACGAGGATGATCCCGTTGGGACGCGCGATCAACTTCTGGATCGCGACCATCTGCTGTTCGCCGAAGCCGATCCGCTCGCGGTCGGTCATCTCCGAGGTGCGTGGAAGCAGACGCAGGACCACGCGCTCGCCGTGCGTGACGGGCAGGGTCGAGAGCCGCACGTCGTAGTCGCGCCCGGCGATCTTGAGGCGAATCCGGCCGTCCTGGGGCAGCCGGCGCTCGGCGATGTTCAGGCCGCCCATGATCTTGATGCGCGAAACGATGCTGGCCTGGAGGGATCGCGGTAGGGGCTTGATGGGTTCGTAGAGCACGTCGTCGATGCGGAAGCGCACGCGCAGCTCGTTCTCGAAGGGTTCGAGGTGAACGTCGCTCGCGCGCTCCTTGACGGCGTGCTGGAGCAGTGAGTTCACCAGTTTGATGATCGGCGAATCGTCGGAGGCTTCGAGCAGGTCCTGGGGTTCCTGGCTGATTTCGCTCGCGAGGGTGTCGAGATCCTCGGCGGCGTCTTCGGCGAGCGCGTCCGTCGCCGAGGCGCCGCGGTCGTAGACCTCGTTGATCGCACCCAGGATCGTGCGTTGATTGGCGAGTTCCAGCTGGATTTCGGAGTCTTCGAAGAGCAGGCGAAGGTCGTCGAGGGGTGCGGTTTCGAGGGGGTTGGTGACCGCGACACGGATCATGCCCTCGGGCGTTCGCCGAATCGGAAGGATTCCGTGGGCCTTCGCAAAAGCGATCGGTACGCGCTCGATCAGTTCTTCATCGATGTCGCCGGTGGCGATGTTGGGAAGGACCGACAGGCCGAGTTGTTGACTCAGGGCCTCCAGTACCTGGTCGGCACTGACATGACCCGAAGAAATCGAGTGATCGGAAAGCCGTCCGCCGCTTTCGGCCTGAGCCGCGCGCGCGCCGTCGAGTTGTTCCTCGGTGAGATGCGTGGTGCCCAGCAGAATCGCACCCAGCTCGAGGGCTTGCTCGGGGTGGGGTGCTTCACTCATGGTTCTTCCGCTTCTTCCTCAGTGATGACGACCACGAACGGTTCGAGACCGTGAACGTCTCGCACCAAATCGGAAGTCCGCTCGGCTTCTTCGATCGTTGGAAACGGGCCGATCTGTAGGTCGAAGTAAACCGAGCCTCCGACCTCGTTCGAGATCAGCGTTCCGTCATAACCCTCGTCGATCAACTCCTGGAGCGAGTGGATGGCTTCGTCGACGTCTTTCCCGACCACCGCCTGAACGGCGAATTCCGGCGCGTGCAGGGCGGCGAGGCGGGCGGCCTCGGCCTCGTCTCGCGCGATGGCCGAGGCGAGCTCGATTTCGGCGATGCGCTCCTCGGGATAGCGAGCCTGATGTTGGAGTACGGCGTTGCGAACGGGATTGTCGCCAATGGGTTCGTATTCCACGCCGGCCTTCCTGGCGGCCTTCTGGCGTTGGCGCTCGGCGGCGCGCTCGCGGTCCGACCACTCGAGGCCTTCCTTCGAAGACTCCGCGAACTCTTCGCGCTTGCGGATCGTCTCGCGTTCGAGGTGCTCCGGTGTGCGGATGATATGGGGGGTCAAGAGCACGAGCAGGTTGATCTTGCGCAGCTCCCGTCGGCTGGATTTGAACGCCCAACCTAGGATCGGAATGTCGCCGAGGAACGGGACTTTCGAAACCGTATCCTGGTATTCGTCGCTCAACAGGCCGCCGATGACGACGGTTTCGCCATCGCGGATCGTGACCACGTTTTCGATCTCGCGCTTCGAGAGCGGCACGCCGACGTCTTCGGCAGCGCCGAGCGCACCGCTCGTGGTGAGGCCGACATTGATCGAGCTGATCTCCTGGTAGATCTCCATCCGCAGGCTGTCGCCCTCGGTGATCTGGGGTGTCACCCGCAGCGTGACGCCGATGTCCTGGCGCTCGACGTTCACCGAGGTCGCGAGATTGCCAGTGGCATTGCTGACGCCTTGCGCGCTTTGAGTCCGTCCGGTGATGATCGGGATGTTCTGCCCGATCCGGATCTCGGCTTCCTCGTTGTCCATCGTGAGCAGGTGTGGGGCCGAGATGATGTTCGTGCCACTGTCGCCGGCCGCAGCGGTGAGAACGGCCTGAATCATCGTGCCGTCTTCGGTTCCACCCTCCGTCGAGTCACTCAATACCTGCTGAATCAACGGGAGTCCGCCGCCGACCATGGCGCCAATCGGGCCGCCGTACGCGAACCCCTTGGCGGCGCCAGGCGCAATCTCGGTGCTGATATCCAGGTTGCCGTTGATGATGCGGAAGGCGCCCTGGAAGCCGAGATGTTCAGAGTCTGTGATGTCGACTTCCATGATCAGCGCTTCGACGAGCACCTGCGGTCGCTCGATGTCGAGTTTCGCGATCACCTCGGAAAGCGTGTCGAAGCCCTCGCGGCTGCTTTGGATCACGAGCGAGTTGGTGGCGGGATCTGCGGTGATCTTGACGCCCTCCGCGAGGCCCTGAACGACGGCTCGCAGCGACGTGGCGCCTTGACCGCTGGAGGCCGTCGAGCTGGGTGAGGGCATGGTGCCACTCACCAGCGACGAGAGCGTGAGCGCGAGCTCCTCCGCATCTGAGTGCTGGAGGTAATAGACGTGAATCCGGCCGCTTCCGCTGACCGGGATATCCAGTCGCTCGATCAGCTTGCGCACGTCCTGCATCTGGGCGCGGGGCGCCAGCGCGATCACCGAATTGGTGCGCTCGTCGGTCATCAGCCGAACCTTGTTGCGCCCGGCCGTGCCGCTGCCCGATCTGTCCGAAGTCTTGCTGCTCGCCGATGACCGGCTGGTTCGCCGGCTCGAGCTGCTTCGACTCGAGCGGCTTGAAGACACCTCGGCGCCGTAGATTTCGGAGACCTGTTCGGCGAGGGTGGACGCGTCCGCGTGTTCGATCTTGAAGATGGAGAGCTCGTCCTGATAGGTCTCGATGTCGATCGCTTCCATGATCGCCAGAAGGCGCCGGATGTTCGTGGCGGCTTCGGTCAGGATGACCATGTTGGTCGGCTCGTAGGCGTCGATGCTGCCGTCCTTCGAGACCAGCGGCTTGAGGGTGTTGGTGATCGAATCGGCGTCGATGTAGCGGAGCGGGATCAGCCGCGTCACGAAGCGGTCGGTGTTCGGGGGCGCCAGGGAGGTCTTCGCCGTCTCGATATTGCTCTGCTTGGCGTCTCGCACGGGAATGATCTTCAAGGCCCCGCCCGGTGTTTCGACGGTCGTGAAACCCTTGACCTGGAGGACGGACTCGAAGACCGCGTAGGCCTGCTTCCGGGTGATCCGGGTGGGTGACTTGATGGTGACCTTGCCCCGCACGCGTTCGTCGTAGATGAAATTGCGCTGGGTCATCTTCGAGATCGCGTCGATGATCGTGGTGAGTTCCGCGTCGTTGAAGTCGAGTTGGACGAGGTCGTCCTCTTCGAATTGAGCCAGATCGTCCGCCTGAATCGTCCCCGAGCCTAGACCCAGCAGCGCGGCGGTCAGAATCACCGCTGCGAATTTTCCAGCGCGCCAGGTCATGACGTTCGCTCGCCTCCCATTCACCGCTCTCAGATGCGCCGTTCGATCCCTCATCGAGGCGTGGCGATCCTGTGGATTTTCGTATCACCGTTCTGGTCCACGGTAACCACTTCTACCTCATCCGAATCGGTCAGCGCGGCCATAATCTTAGTGCTTGCGCCCATGTCACTGACGGCAACCCCGTTGATTTCGGTGATCACGGCACCGTTTTCGATCCCAGCCTCTTCAAAGGCGCTCCCCGACTGGATGGCGCTGAGCTGGAGGCCCGTGACGACGTTCGACTCCGGGTCGATCTTGGGAACGATTCTCGCCTGGGAGTAGAGACTGGAGGGATTTCCCTCCGGTGAATCTTTTTTGTCGCCCGCGGGTTTTCGCGGAGTTCTGGCACTCGTGCGCCTCGAAGATCGGGAAGTCGTCTTTCGGGTCGACGGCTTGCTGCGCTTGGAACTCGCCAGCGATTTGCCCCCGGCGTCGTCGTCGTCGAGGCTCAGCGATCGGCGGCTGCCGTTTTCGAGCAACACGACACGTCGACGCTC
>JAFDAW010000273.1 GCA_019313605.1 Deltaproteobacteria bacterium | reverse complement strand
AATATCAGCAGTGGAATAAGGATGTTTTTACCAAAGACATTAAATCGGCGGGTTTTCTTGGTCATCGCGGAATACCTTTGCTGGTCACCGGAATCTTTTTATATCGCAGCGCTGAGGCACGAGCACTCACGGCCAGACACTACCAAAGGTCGCTGGGTATGCCGGGGAGCTCGATCACCGCCAACGAACCGAGCGGTTGGCCCAGGCTCAGGGCGGCCCAATGGCCCAAGGAACCCCTAATCATGGATGGCAGTCGGCCCCCCCCAAAAAAAGCGGCGCTTTGGGTCTTCTTAACTCTATACCCAGGGCTTGCTTGACGCGGTCGAGGGTGTCGAGAACAATCGTCGGTCATGGGAATGCTGGATCGGAACCGAATGCTGAAACGCGGCGCCACGTGGGTGGCCCTCGTCGGGTTTGCGCTCGCGATCGCCCTACCCTGCGTTGCGATCGGAGCGAAGCAGAGCGAGACCGAGCTCTATCGCTGGTTGGATCGTCATGGGGTGGTCCGGTACACGACTGATCTCGGGCGGATTCCGAAATCGCGCAGGAGTACGGTGGTTCGGGTGGTCCCGCAATCGATTCCGACTTCGACGACGAGTGTCGCCCCGCCCGCGCCTTCGGCGCCCCTACCGGGTTTGGTTCCCGCAGCGGACGCGGATCCCTTCAGTGCGCCGGGTCAGGTACCCAATGTTGCCCCGCAGGCCTCTGCACCTGTCACCAGTTCGTGGCCCGAACTCGATGCGCGCATCGCAGAACTCGAGATCCTCGTCGCGACGGACGAGGAGACCATCAAGCAGATGGTCTCGATGCCGCAGGTTGGAGATCACGACGAGCTGATCGATTCGGAAGAGCTGCGCGAGATTGGTGCGCGCCTGCCCGTGCTTCAGGGTGAACTCGCGGAGCTGAAGCGCTGGCGCGACGATCCGGACACGCGTTAGGTCGGGGCACGACCGTGGCCGATCAAATCCTCTCGACTCCGATCGTCAGTCTCTGCGGTGGTGTCGGCGCTGCGCGCTTCTTGCGCGGGCTCGTCCGGGCGGTCGAACCCAGCGAAATCACTGCGATCGTCAACACCGGCGACGACCGCATCTTCTACGGCGTGCACGTATCGCCCGATCTCGACATCGTGACCTACACACTCGCGGGACGGGTGGATGCGCGCAAGGGCTACGGGCTCGAAGGCGACAGCTACGAGATGGTCGACGCGTTGGGCGCGCTGGGTCACGAGAGCTGGTTCCGGCTTGGCGATCGCGACTTCGCGAACAGCCAACACCGGACGTTGCGCTTGCGGGAGGGTGCGGGTCTCGGTCGTGTCACAGATGAGCTGCGGGAGCGCTACGGGGTTGCGACGCGGATCCTGCCGATGTCGGAAGATCCGTGCGCGACGATCGTCGAACTCGAAGGCGGGCGCCGCGTGCACTTCGAGGAGTATCTCGCGCGCGACGGCGCGCCCGACGAAGTCACTGGGGTCGATCTGGGTGAAGCCCGCCGTGCGCGGCCCGGCCCCGGCGTGCTCGACGCACTGCGCGATGCGCAGACGGTCCTGATCTGCCCGAGCAATCCGATCGTCTCGATCGGCCCGATCCTCGCGATGCCCGACGTCCGAGACGCACTGGAGCGATCGCGCGCTCCGATCGTCGCGATCTCTCCGATCGTCGGCGGCGCCCCCGTCAAGGGACCGGCAGATCGGCTGATGCGCGGCGTCGGCGTCGAGGTCTCGGCACGTGGTGTGGCCGAGATCTATCGGGGATTGATCGACGCTCTCATCCTCGACGAGCGCGATGCCGATCTCGCCGCTGACATCGAGGCGATGGGAATCCGAACGCGGGTGCTCGACACGATCATGGGCGACGTCGCGACCGCGCAGCAGCTCGCCGAAGCCGCGCTCTCGCTCGCGGTGTCGCTGCGATGATCGGAGCCGTCGTCCCGGTCAAGACACTGCCGTCCTCGAAGTCGCGCCTGCGCCCCTGGCTCGACGGCTACTCGGTGGAGCGTCTATCCATCGCAATGTTGAGCGACATACTCGAAACCCTGCGGCAGGTGCGCGCAATCGACCGCATCGCGGTTGCAACACCCGATCCCCGCATTGCGGAAGTCGCACACAAAGTTGGCGCCGAGGTGCTGAGCACTTCGGTCGTCGGATTGAATCCGTCCATCGAAGCCGCCTGCGAGGTGCTCGCACCGACTGCGGACGACGCGGCGCTGGTCGTCCTCGGCGATGTGGCGGGCGCACAGGCCGCAGACATCGAGGCACTGCTCGACGCGGGGGCTCGGCGCGGCGTCGTACTCGCACCATCGAACGACGGCGGAACCTCGGCGCTGCTGCGCACCCCGCGCGACACCATCCCCGCCGCCTTCGGCCCCAACAGTGCGCGCGCCCATCGAGAACTCGCGGAAAGTGCCGGGATTTCATTCGAAGAGCTCGCGCTGCCCTCTCTCGCGATCGACATCGACGAACGCGCCGATCTCGAGAAGTTCGCGAGCAGTGCGTTCGCGGGCACGCGAACCCGCGCGCTGCTGCGTGAACTATTGCCGGACCTGGCGACGTGAGCAGCACGCCGCAGCCGATCCACTTAACCGCGCTGCCGGGAATCCCGGCCGTACAGCCCGGCGCCGATCTGCCCGCGCTGATTCTCGCGGCCGCTCAGCGCGCTGAGATCCCGTTGCAGGCGGGCGCCCTGGTGGTGTGTCAGAAGATCATTTCGAAAGCCGAGGGGAGGGTCGTCGCACTCTCGGAAGTAACGCCCTCAGCCGAAGCCAAAAAACTCGCAGCCGAGGACGGATGCGATCCTCGCCAGCTGGAGTTGGTGCTGCGCGAAACCGCGCGCATCGTGCGGCGCGGCCACGGCGTGACGATTTCGGAAACGAAACACGGCTTCGTCTGCGCGAACGCGGGTGTCGATCTTTCCAACGCGCCAGCACCCGACACCGCGGTCCTGCTCCCGCTCGATCCCGACGCATCCGCGCGCGCACTGCGCGAAGCCCTGCTCGCCGACGGAGCCGCACTGCCTTTCGCGGTGATCATCAGCGACACCTTCGGCCGCCCCTGGCGCGAAGGCCTCGTCGATGTCGCACTCGGCAGCGCGGGAATCGAACCAATCCGCGACCTGCGCGGAAGCCCCGACCTCGGCGGGCGCGAACTCCACGCCACCACCACCGCCACCGCCGATCAACTCGCCGCAGCAGCCGGACTCTTGATGCGAAAAGACGCGGGCACACCCGCAGTCTGGATCGAGGGCATCGAAATCAAAGGCGACGGCGACATCCGCGAAACCCTGCGCGACCCCGCCACCGACCTCTTCCGCTGAACACCCGGCGAGCCCGGTGGGGACGTTGTTGAATAGTTGAATTCGGGGACGCGAATTCGGTGGCACCCTTGAAAACTCATCGACGTCCCCGAATTCAACTATTCAACAACGTCCCCACTAACTGACGCCTCGTCGATCGTGGTGTCGATCGCTCGCCAGAGTTCGTCGAGGCCGATGCGCGCTTCCGACGAGGTTGCGATCACGTTGGCGGCCGGCAGATCGATCGTCGCTTTGAGTGCGCGCAAACGCGCGGCGCGGCGCATCGGTTTGAGTTTGTCGATCTTGGTGATCGCGAGGATCACGGGGATGCCGCGCTCGTGGAGCCACTCGATCAAGAGCGTCTCGTCGTCGGTAATGTCGCGCCGCATGTCCTGCAGCAGCACCGCTGCGCGCAGCGTCGGCCGCCCTTCGAGGTAGGACTCGATCAGCCTCTGCCAATTCTTGCGCTCCGACTTGCTGACCTTCGCGTAGCCGTAGCCCGGAAGATCGACGAAGTGGGTCTCCCGCTCCGGGCGCTCGACCTTGAAGAAGTGGATCAGCCGCGTCTTTCCGGGAGCGCTGCTGGT
>JAFDAW010000272.1 GCA_019313605.1 Deltaproteobacteria bacterium | reverse complement strand
CGCGTGCGATCGGGCCCTCGCCTTGAAACCGAATCTTCGCGGTGCGAAGACGCTGAGGGAGACCCTCTAGAAGGCCCAGGGGGATAGGTTCTACCCTGTCTTTACGGACGGCTGCGATCTGGTGTGTCTACGAAAACGGGGCAAGCTCAGAGAGATCGGGCGGGAGATGGAGACGACACGATGACTGCGTCGCAATCTCGCGGGCGCACCCTCGGCTTGGCACTCCGCGGGCTGGCCGCGCTGCCGGTGCTGCTCGCACTCGCGCTCCCGGCCTGCAACCGTCGGGAGCACAGTGCACCGGCGGAACCGGAGCAGGCCGCGACGGCAAGCGCGACCTCGGGGCCGACGCAGGGGGATCCCTCGCTCTCCCATGATGCCAAGCCGGAGACGTTCGAGATGCTGCGCGAGGATCTCGAAGCCGTGCGCAACCCTGCGGATGGCGGCGGCCGGGCGTGGTTGGAAGTCTTCTCCGGGAGCGATGCCGATAGCGCAACCGGTGCTCCTGCCGGCACCGCTCTCCATGGCGAAGCCGGCGGCAGGCGGCGGATTCCGGCCGGAAGCCGCCAGCGCTTCCCCATCGTCTTCGAGGCGGGACCACTCGGAATCGCCCCGGGCGGTATGATCTTCCTACAGGTCTCCCCCTTCTGGGAGTGGGACTGGCCCCAGACCCACTTCCCGGACGGGCCGGGATACACCGAGGTCACGACCCGTGCGGAAGGCATCGAGCTCGAGCCCGTAAGCCTGAGCAAGGAACTCTTGGCCATCCGGATCGACGGGCGGGCGCTCGAGGCGGGCGAACGCGTCCACATCGACTACGGCGCCGGCGCCACCGGGGCGCGGGTGGATCGCTATGCCGAGCATGATACACACCTCTGGATCGCAGTCACCCTGCCGAGCACCGCACAAGTCGGAGACTCCGTGCGCCTGGTCGTGGCCGTCCTCGACGGCTGGGGCAACGCGGGCGTGCCCTTCGAGGGGAAGATCGAGTTCCTCGACCGACCTCCGGGTCTCGAGCTACCCGAGCACGTCGCCCTACGCGCCGAGGACGAGGGTCACAAGACGCTGCTGGGGAGTGTGTCGGCGCCCGGGCTGTACCGCCTGCGCGCGCGTGCTTCGAGCGCACTCGGGGACGTCGTGTTCGAGAGCAATCCACTGTTGGTGCGCGACGACCTCCCGCAGATCTTGTGGGGCGACCTCCACGGCCACTCCAACTACTCGGACGGCACCGGCACACCCGAGGACTACTACCGCTACGCCCGCGACGTAGCGGGCCTCGACGTGGCGGCGCTCACCGACCACGACCATTGGGGCATGCGCTTTCTCGACACCAGCCCCGAGCTATGGGAGGAGATCCGCCAAACGGCAAAGCGCTTCCACGAGCCGGGCCGCTTCGTGACGCTCCTGGGCTACGAGTGGACCAGCTGGCTGCACGGCCACCGCCACGTGCTCTACTTCGCGGACGAGGGTCAGGTGCTGAGCTCCGTCGACCCGAATTACCAGACACCGAGCCAACTCTGGCGAGCACTCGACGGCCAACCAGCCCTCACCTTTGCCCACCACTCGGCCGGTGGACCCATCTCCACCAACTGGCGCTACCCGCCCGATTCGAAGCTCGAACCGATCACCGAGATCGCAAACGTCCACGGCAGCAGCGAAGCACTCGACTCGCCGGGGGCCATCTACAACCCGTCACCCACCCGGCAACTTCGTGCGCGACGCGCTCGACCACGGCTACCGCTTCGGCTTCATCGGGAGCGGCGACAGCCACGACGGCCACCCCGGCCTGACCCAGCTGGCCTCCGGCGCTGGCAAAGGCGGTTTGGCGGCCATCATGGCCGGCACCCGCGACCGGCAAGGCGTCCTCCAGGCCCTGCGATCCCGCCACACCTACGCCACCAACGGCCCGCGCATCTTCCTGCACGTGCAGATCGACGGCCGCGTGATGGGCTCACAGTTGCCACAGGCCGAGGGCGAAGCCACACCCGGAGAGGGAAAAGACGAGGCGCTCGCCAACCAGCAGCTCGAGTACGAAGTGGTGGGAACCGCGCCCATCGAGCGCATCGACTTCGTGCGCAGCGGCCGCATCGCGAGCGTCCCGGGCGAGGGCCAGAGTCAGCTGTCCGGCGTGCGAACCATCCCCCGTCTGCAGCCCGGCGAGTACGTCTATCTGCGCGTAGTCCAAGACGACGGCGGCGCCGCCTGGTCGAGCCCCATCTACGCGGACTGACCCGGGCTAGCTCCGGCGATCGGCCACTCCATGCACAAGACAAACCCCCACAGGTGGCTCCACAGCCACAATTATCTCCCGGACGGTCACAGACGCGGTGAACGCCAGACCCTTCGAGTAATCGTTCTGACGAGCGTGATGATGGTGGCCGAGATCGTGGCCGGCAGCGTGTTAAACTCGATGGCTCTGCTTGACCCCAAGACGGCGGACCACTACAGGAAGGCGGCGACAGACGCACTTGCGCTCAGTCATGTCGCGGTCGAGGTCAACCGCTGCCCGGGGCCTGGCCCCGACTGAGCAAGGAGCAAACGCCCCTCCATGGACATCCGCCTCTTCGCAACCGTCTTTACGACAATCTTCATCGCCGAGCTCGGCGACAAGACGCAGCTCGCCACGCTCCTCTATGCCTCCGATGCCGAGCATCCCAAGCTGACCGTATTCCTCGCCGCCGCAACGGCACTCGTCCTGACTTCTGCGCTCGGTGTGCTCGGCGGTGCCGTGATCTCCGAGTTCGTGAGCCCCAAGCTCCTACGCTGGGTCGCGGGCGGCGGCTTCATCGCAGTCGGGCTCTGGGTGCTGCTCGCTGGAGAGTAGGGTGCTGTCTGGCTACCCAGCGCTGCTTTCTGAGAGCAAGCGACCGAGCAGCTACATCGTGGCGGAGCTGAGGGCTTGGTGCTGACATTGCGGAGATGGCAGACGAAGCGGACATGGCCGCCAGCCCGGCGTGGACGGGAACGATTGGCGAGCAGGCCGTAGTGGCGGATCCGCAAAGCTGACCTGTCTGCATTAACTGGTCCATGTTTAAAGTTAGTTTACGCAGGAACCGCTTGGGTTTCCCGGACCAGATCGAGGGTTAGTTTTCGGCGGTTGGAAAACTCACGGATCCCTCCAACTCTTTGGCCCGCATGGCAAACTGAGCGGGCGTTTCCTCTTGTAGCGCCTGGTGAGAGCCTATGACTCTCGGGCATTCAGAGGCCGATCTGCGCAACGAACATCGGATCGATCTCGATCGCGATCACACCCTCGATCTCGGCCACACTCTGCTTGAGGAAGAGGTCGTCGCGAGGATGTTGGAAGGTCGCGCTGATGAACACGGCCCCATTCTCGACGCGGATCTTCGCGCCGGAACCGTGGAACCGGGAATGAGCCTTGATGATCTCCCGGATCTTGCGTTCGATGGCCTCGTCGTCCAAGGGAGCCAGCGGGATTACGCGGATTTCGTTGTCTACGTCCTCGACTCCCCTAGTGTGCCAGGCGATCTTCTCGAAGATCAGCTTGTGAGCGTAGAGTCGTACCCTGCCGGAGAGGACCACGAAACCGTCGCCGACCTCGATGCGAACGGTCGCCGCGCCTAACTCGATCTCTTGGGCCACTTGCTCCTCAATGCGTTGCTTGATGACGTCATCGCTCAGGGCCAGCGCCTGGGTGGCCGGAGATAGGAAGAGGGCGAGAGCGATGAGTGGGGCGGCGAGCGACTTCGAGCCAGCGGCCTGTCTCACAATGTGGTTCATGCGGTCGCCTCGGGCGAGATGCCGGCCGCAATGCGTAGCGGATCGACTCGCTCGTGGATCGTCGTCACGAGTTCGTCCGGAAGTCGGAGCCGTGCCGCCAGCATGACCGGATAGGCTTTCTCTGCTGGGCTGTCGACCTGGACCACGAGCAGTGAGGCGGTGTAAATCTCTGCTGCCACTTCGGGGGAGGTGGCACCCTGAATGATGCAGTCCACGTCCACGGGCTTGCCCATCTCTTCGACGAGCAGTGCCTTTTCCTCGGGATCCAGATCCAATGTTTCGATCCGCGGGAAGATTCCGAAGCGACCGACAGCCAATCATCAGAAGCAAGGTCGTGAGTGCCTTCATCTTGTTGCCCTCCTCTAATAGGGGAATGCTAGGGGCCTGGCGGCTTCTCGACGATGACGAAATCCAAAGCCGAGCCTTCGAAATTCTCAAACCATCTGCCCGTTGCTTCGACGCGGCCAACCCTTCTTCGTCGGCGAGCGCAGAATCGGATATAGGCTCCGCAAGCCGCTGCGAACGAACTTCCGAGAATCGCGGATCAACGGTTCAACTGTAGAACCCGCCCGAGCGACGTCTCTCAAACATGGAATGGGTGCGCGACCCTCAGGCATGGGTTGCCCTGACTACGCTCACCGCCCTGGAGATTGTGCTGGGCGTCGACAACATCCTGATCCAGCTTCGCGAAGTCTCTCGGTGTCACTTCGAAATATTCGACATCCGCGAGCGAAACTTTCTCATTTTCGATGGGTACCGGCGCGCCTAGGCTCCGGGTCAGATCAAGACACCCAAGGAGTTCGAGCATGGACCCGACGAACGAGAGGGGGCTGCGTCGCCGCGGACGGGGCTCGGAAGAGGTGTTCTTTGCCCAAGCCGAACGCGAGCAGGCCGCGCGACGCCGGGCAGAACGTGAGCGCCGGGGGGCTTGGCGGAGCCTCGCCCGCCAGTCCGGGCTCGACGGCGAGAGCGTTGACTTCCTACTCGATGTCGGGATCCGGGCCGAGGTGCTGCCTACACTGGACTGGATCCCGCTCGTAGCGGTTGCCTGGTTCGACGGAGAGGTGGACGTGGCGGAGAAGGGGGGCCTGCTGGCCGCAGCGGAGGAGGATCAAATCGCCTTCGCCCACCCATCCCACGGCTCCTGCGGGGCTGGATTGAGCAGCGTTCCGGGCCCGCTCTTTTCGATGCGTGGGAGCTTCACGTATCTCTCGCCGGAAGGGCGCCCGAGTAGCGCGAGCAGATCTTGGACCGCGCCGGCAAGGTCGCACGCGCATCGGGGGGTCTCCTCGGCATCGGGAGAGTCTCCGGCGCGGAGTCGGAAGTGCTGGAGACGATCGAGGCGCTTTTTTGGTGAACCACGAAGGAGGCAAGGCAAGTCACTGGGAGTACGGAAAAATGAATCTACCGAATCTTCGCCAGCACGTTCAGATCCTCGCCACCTTGGCGGCGACGGAAGATGTGGTCATCAGCTGCTACGTCAATCTCGAGGCTGGCAGGGCGGGCTACCGCGACGCTCTTGATGGACGCATCCGCGCGGTTCGGACGGCGCTCCCCGTCCGCCAGCGGCGGGCTTTCGAGGAGGCGCTCGGACGAGTGGAAGCCTTCCTGGCTTCCGGCCTCGATCCGGCGGCCGTGGGCGCCGCAATCTTCTCGCGGGGCGGAGACTTTCCTGTTTTTCTGCCGGTCCAGTTCAAGGTACCTGTTTCCAATCAGATGACGGTCGATTCGCTGCCGAGTGTCTTCGAACTGGTGCTGCTGAAAGACGTCTTCCACCGCTACGTGCTCATGATCTCGACGGAGACCCACGCGCGAATCGTCGAGGTGAGCCTGGGT
>JAFDAW010000271.1 GCA_019313605.1 Deltaproteobacteria bacterium | reverse complement strand
CTGAAGTGACGCACGCCTGTGAGGACCATCGCGATACCCAGTTTGTTGGCAGCAGCGATCACTTCGTCGTCACGCGTAGAACCGCCGGGCTGGGCGATCGCCGTCGCGCCCGCTTGTGCGGCCGCCTCGACACCGTCGGGGAACGGGAAGAATGCGTCGCTTGCCAGCGCGGATCCCGTCAGGTTCAAACCGACGCGCTCTGCCTTGGCGACGGCTTGCAGAATGGCGTCGACCCGCGAGGTTGCGCCACCACCGAGCCCGAGCGTCCGGTCCGGGCCGCCGAAGACGACAGCGTTGCTCTTGACGTGCTTCGCCACGCTCCAGTTGAAGGCGAGCGCGCGCATTTCATCCTCGCTCGGTTTTCGCTGGGTGACGGCGGGACACGAGGCGATCTCTTCGATGGCGAGATCGGGCTCCTGAATCAACACCCCGCCAAAAATGCGCTTCCACTCCAGCTGGCTCGCGTCGATCCGGTCCGGGTGAAACCGCAGCAGTCGGCGATTCTTCTTCTGGGTCAGCAGCTCGAGCGCTTCTGCACTGAAATCCGGAGCGATGAGCACCTCGGTGAAGATCTTGTCCACCTCCTCGGCAAGAGCGAGGTCGAAGGCGCGGTTGGAGACGATGATTCCACCAAACGGTGACTCGGGATCGGTCTCGAACGCCCGTCTGTAGGCTTCGGCCGGGGACGCGCCCGCACCGACACCACACGGCGTGTTGTGCTTGAGGATCGCCACGGTCGCCGCGTCGCGAGCGTCGAATTCGAGGATCAACGCGAGCGCGGCCTGCAGGTCGACGACGTTGTTGTAGGAAAGTTCCTTGCCGTGCAGCGGCTCGGCGATTTCGAGAAAGCCCCCGTAGAGAGCCGCGCGTTGGTGGGGATTTTCGCCGTAGCGCAATTCGGCACTGCGGCCGAACTCCACGCGAAGGTGTTCGGGAAACAGACTGCCCGGCTCTGCGCTCTGGCTGGACAAGTAGTCGGAGATCGCCGCGTCGTAGGCGGCCGTGCGCTCGAAGGCCTTGAGGGCCAACTGGCGGCGCGTCGCTTCGCTGAGGCCACCGTCACTGCGCAGTTCGTCGAGCAGCGCAGTGTAATCCGAGGGATCCACGGCAACCGCCACGTGGGCGTGGTTCTTGGCCGCGGAGCGAATCATCGACGGGCCGCCGATGTCGATCTTCTCGATCGCCTCTGCGAGGGTGACGTCGGGATTCGCGACGGTGGCCTCGAACGGGTAGAGGTTGACGGCGACCAGATCGATCGTCCCGATTTGCTGCTGTTCGAGATCTCGTTGGTCTCCCTCGTGATCCCGACGGGCGAGAATCCCGCCGTGGATTCGCGGGTGGAGCGTCTTGACCCGCCCGCCGAGCATTTCGGGGCTACCCGTGAGTTCTGCGACGTCGATCACCTCGAGGCCCGCTTCTCGCAGCGCTCCCGCAGTGCCCCCCGAAGCGATCAGCTCTACGCCGAGTTCCGAGAGTCCGCGACCAAAATCGATCAGACCAGTTTTGTCAGAAACAGACAGCAGTGCGCGCCGAACGGCACGCGACGATGTGGGGGGCACAGGGGAATTCTCCGTTAACAGAAATCGACGGTGGGTTCTACGAGGAGACTACCTGAAGTCGACCGCTCGCGGGACCCGGCGAGCGGCTCTCTTTTCAAGCCTCGAATTGCCGTTGGACGCGCCGGCCGACGCGCACCAGCAACTCGTAGGGGATGGTCTGTGCGGCCGCAGCGGCGTCCTCCACGCTCAAAACCGCGTCTCCCTGCGTACCCCCGAAGAGGATGGCTTCCGCTCCGATCTCGACCGGCGCATCGCCCACATCGACCGTGATGAAATCCATCGAGATGCGGCCGGCGATCGGCATGCGCCGCCCCCCGATCAGCACGCAGCCGCGCCCGCTCGTCGAGATCGGTACCCCGTCGTCGTACCCGATCGGGAGCGTTGCAATCCGGGTGTCGCGCGGAGCCCGAAATTCAGCCCCGTAGCCGACCGGATCCCCCGCCTTTGCGGAGCGCAGCTGGACGACCTGGGTCGCCAGCGTCATCGCGGGCTGGAGATCCACTTCGAAGTGGGGTGCGGGGCGCACGCCGTAGAGCATCACCCCGGGCCGCGCGGCACCCTGTTCGGGCAGTGGATCGATCAGCGCCTTGCCGGCGAGCAGCCCCGCCGAATGAACCATGTGGATCAGGCCCGGATCGAGCCCGCGCTCACGCGCCTGGGTGAGCAGCTCGGCGAGCGCCCGGACCTGCTCGAGGCTCGGCGTCAGATCGGGCTCGTCGGCCCGGGCGAGATGGCTGTAGACACCGCCGAGATGGAGAGCGGGCTCTCGCACGACGGCCTCGAGCAGCGCCATCGCGCCCTCCCGCGCGATGCCGGTTCTGCGCATCCCGGTATCGACTGCGACGTGAACGTCGAGCGGCTGCGGAAGATCCCGGGCCGCGGCGGTCAGCAGGGCGACGTGCCCGGGGTGGAAGACGGCCGGGGTGAGATCGAGACCGACCGCGGCCTCGCTTTCTTCGGCGTCGAAGACCCCGCCCAGGACCAGGATGGGTTCGCGGATGCCCGCATCCCGGAGTTCGACCCCTTCGGCGACGGTGGCCACCGCAAACCAGCGGCAACCCGCCTCGACGAGGGTCTGCGACACCCGGATCGCTCCGTGCCCGTACGCGTCCGCCTTCACGACGGCCATCAATTCACGCCCATCGGCGCGTCGCCTGGCCTCGGCAAAATTGCCCCGAATCGCCCGGAGGTCGATCGTCGCTCTCGTCGGCCGCCCGCTCACTCTCAAAGCCCCCTCGCCTTCCCCGCGTATCGAATCCATAACGCATCGAACGCGACCAGCAAACCGGGCGTTCGGTTTGACACCCTCAGCGCCTCGAGTAGCTTCCGCTCAGACGAGGCTGACGGCTACCCGTGTCCGAACAACAACACCCACCGCTTGTCAATCTGCTCGTCAACGGCGACCCTCGTGCGGTTCCTTCGGACTACACGGTGGCGAAGTTGATCGACGCGCTCGGTCTTCAAACCGGCCGGATCGCGATCGCGGTCAACCGGGATGTGGTTCCGCGGTCTGCATTCGCGACCCATCGGCTGGCGGCGGATGATCGGGTCGAAATTCTCGAAGCGGTGGGAGGGGGCTAGAAGATGGCGGATGACGGCTACACACTCGGGTCTCATCACTTCAAGTCGCGCCTGATCATTGGCAGCGGAAAATACGAGAGCTTCGAGCAGAACCTGGCCGCTGCGGAAGCCAGCGGCGCCGAGATGGTCACGATCGCGCTGCGCCGCACCAAGCTCGACGCCCCCAAGGGCCAGGGCCTGCTCGACTTCATCTCACCGGATCGATTCACAATCCTGCCAAACACCGCTGGGTGTTACAGCGCAGAAGAGGCGATCAAGACCTCGAGAATGGCACGCGAGCTGCTCCAGACCGACCTCATCAAGCTCGAGGTGATCGGCGACGAGCGCACGCTCTTTCCCGATGTCGCAGCCACGATCGAAGCCGCAGCCGTGCTGGTCGACGAGGGCTTTACGGTTCTCCCCTACGTGACGGACGACCCGGTCGCCTGCCAGAGATTGGCTGCGCTCGGCTGCGCGGCCGTCATGCCACTGGCCGCACCGATCGGATCCGGCCTCGGCATCCGCAACCCCGCCAACCTGCGCATCATCATCGAGACCGTCGAAGTGCCGGTCATCGTGGATGCCGGTGTCGGGACCGCGAGCGACGCCGCCGTCGCGATGGAACTCGGCGCCACCGCAGTTTTGATGAACACCGGCATCGCAGCCGCCAAGGAGCCCGTGAAGATGGCGACGGCGATGCGGCTGGCGATCGAGGCGGGACGCCTGGCGTACGAAGCCGGCCGCATGCCGCGCCGCCTCTACGCTTCGGCCTCCAG
>JAFDAW010000041.1 GCA_019313605.1 Deltaproteobacteria bacterium | reverse complement strand
CTTGCGGGCGGTGATCAGCCTGCGGGTTCAGCGGGCGAGATCGGCGAGGTTGGCGGCGCGGGCCGCGAAGGCGGGCCGGGGGATCCGAGCGAAACCGGGAGCGGTGGCGCCGGCGGCATCCCGATCGACGAAGTGCCGCCCGATTTGCTCGCGGCTTTCGGCCGCGGTGGAAGTGGGGGGGAGACGCTGAGCGGAGAAGAACTCCGGCGCGCGCTCGAACGCCTCGCCGAACACCAGAGCCAGGTCGACGAAATGATCCAGCACGAACAGTCCGCCGCCACCGCGTCGAGTGGCGATATCGGAACCGACTCGCAGGGGACCGGTGCGGCAGTCCCACCCCTGATGGGCGGCGAGGGCAGCCAAAGCGCGGAGGCCACGGGGGGCGGCGACGCCACCCCCGTATCGTCCTCGAGTGTCGGCGCGGCAACGGATGTGGGCACGGGCTACCGACCCCCGGCGGATGTCGGCAGCGGTAGTGACGACGACACACTTGCCGCCCAATTGCGCGAACTCGCGATGAACGAAAAAGATCCCGTACTGCGCGAGCGGTACTGGGAGGAGTACCGCAAGCACAAAGGGATCAAATAGGTGCTCACCGGTCGAGCACGGCTGGTCGATCTGACGGAATCCGAATGACAGCTGGAAAGAAATGAATACGTGATGAAATTCTACCTCTACGCAATCGCCATCCTATCGGCCCTCAACGGCATCGGATGCGCGACGATCAATGCGGACGCGCCGGTAGCGTTCGAGGCACCTAGCGATCTGACGGATGCAGCACGGCTCGACGTCGCTCTGATCGAATTCGATCCCGGCCTACCTCCTGATGGAGATAAAATTCCCGAAGACATCTACCCAGAAATTCGCGAGGCGGAGGCAAAATTGCTTCCGATTCAGCTCAAGAAAACGCTCGAAGAAACGGAGCAGTGGGGCACGGTCAGCGTTCTTCCCGTCGAATCGATCGGAACCGATGTGACGTTGACGGCGACGATCTTGGACTCCGACGGCCGCGAACTCTGGGTCCTCGTCCACGTGAAAGACGCATCCGGCCGCGTCTGGTTCGAGCACAAGTACCGAACCGAGGCCTATCAGGGATCCTACGGAAGCGCCTACCGGGCACTGGACCCCCATCAGCCGATGTACAACACGATTGCCAACGCGATGGTCGAAGCGCGGTCGAAGCTCGACGCCAAACAACTCGAGGAGATTTCGACGATCTCCGAGCTTCAATTTGCTTCGCGCCTATCGCCCGAGGCATTCGACGGTTATCTGACCGAGGACGAAGAAGGCGAAGTCGAGATCGTCCGGCTCCCCGCCCGCGACGAGCCGATGCTCGAGCGCGTTGCGGAGGTGCGCCTGCGCGACGAGATGTTCGTGGACACGATGGGGATCCACTACGAGAACTACGCCGCAAAACTCGAATCCAACTACTGGCACTGGCGTGAGGCTTCGAGCCACGAGATCTTTGCCAAGCAGGCGCTTCGGCGCGAGCAGTGGACACGAGCCGCCGTCGGCCTCCTCACGCTGGGGTTGATCGCGGCCAGCGGAGCCTTCCTGGCGGCCCCGGAGGCGATCGCTGCGGGCATCGCCGGAGCCGCCATCCTTCAGCAGCAGATGCAGGTCATCCACGCGCTCAGCCAGCAACGCCAGATGCACGAAGAGGGGCTTCACGAGTTGGCGGATTCATTCCAGGCGGAAGTCCAACCCACGGTCATCGATCTCAATTCGACGACCGTGCGATTGACGGGAACGGCGACCGCCCAGTACGAGGAGTGGCAGCGCCTGTTGCGCGACGTCTACCAGGCCGAGAACGCCATGATCGCCGATGTGTACATGATGCCGCGCCAACCCACCGAGGAAAGCTGGATCGGAGACAACAAGCTTCCGATGGTACCCTCTCCGCGAGACGTCGATCGCCGGTGAACCCGACTCGGAACGCGACAGCCTTGGGGGACGTGCTGCGATGATGGAAGGCCGGCACTTCGCCGACCGTTTTCGGATCCTGAAAACGATCGGCGCAGATGGCGCGACCGAAGTCAGCCTCGCCCAGGACGACCGGCTGGGTGAGTTGGTCGCGCTGCGGATGCTCACCGCCTCGTTCGCAGGTCAATGGGAGATTCTGCGCGATGCGTGTCGCGACGCCAGGCAACTCGCCCATCCAAACATCGCACGCGTCTTCGACTTCTACCGCGACGAAGACGGCGCGTTCATCTGCCGCGAATACCTAGAAGGCGCGAGCATCGCCGAATTTTCAGGGCGCTCGACCGCGGAGGGGCTCTCCATCTTCACCCAGGTGGTCGCCGCGCTCGAGTTGGCCCACGACCTTGGCGTCGTGCATGGCGACCTGAAGGCCTCGAAGATCTTGCGAGACGTGCGCGGAAACGTCCGGCTGATCGACTTCCGAATCGCGGCCGCACTCCGCGCAGGCGTGCCGGTGGCAGGGAACGACCACATCAGTCCGCAAGTTCGCATGGGAGAAGCTCCCGTGGCAGCGGACGACATCTATGCGCTCGGCATCGTGATCGCGCAGACGATTCCTCCCGAGAGAACGCCGAGAGAGCTGGGCGAACTCACTGGAGCCATGAGCGCCGAGCAGCGCGCCGCACGCCTAACAGACCTCTGTGAGATCAGGCAGAGATTGGCTGCACTTTCGAATGACACCGAGCAGGTGTCCGAGGCGAACTCTCCCATCGCCCCACCGCTGCGCCTCGTTTCAGCATCCAGTATCGAACGCGACGTGCCGCAGGCCCCACCTGGCAATGCGGGTTCGCCACGCAACCTGCAGTACGCGATGGTGGCGGGTGTCCTTGCGCTGGCGGCGCTGCTGGTCTTTGTCGCGCTTCCCCGCTGGGTCGAATCTTCGGGAGCACTGGAATCTTCATCGGCACTGGAATCTTCGTCGAAATCGACAGAGATGGGTGACGAAGAAGCCCCTCCGCCGACGGAAGAAGGCTCGCGTGCGAGCAAGTCCAGCGTCGAGTCCCTGCTGGCTCAAATCATCCCACTGCGCGAAGAACTCGAAGCGTCGGCGGTCGAGCGCTGGGCAAAAGCGGACTACACCCACGCAAGGGAAATCGAGGGCCGCGGCGACACAGCGTTTCTCGAGCGCGATTACGCGGCCGCCCAGGCGGATTACGGTGAAGCGCTGATGATTCTCGAAGAGCTTTCCGGACGGCGTATCAGCGTACTCGAAACGAGTCTCGAAACCGGTGCAACCGCACTCGCAGAGGGCGATCAAAAGCGCGCGATCGAGGCTTTCGATCTCGCTCTCGCGATCGAGCCGAGCCATGCCACGGCGCTCGCCGGCGCGAGCAAAGCCGAAGGTCTCGGCGCGTTGATGGCCCACATGAGCGCCGGCAAGGCGTTCGAAACCAATGACGACCTCGATTCGGCACGTGGTGAATACGCGAAGGCGCTCGAAATCGATCCGCAGTATGCGCCGGCGCTCGAACGCCTCGCACGCATCGAGGCCGTGCAGGCCGACAACGACTACGATTCGAATCTTTCGCTCGCGCTGGTCTCACTGGCCAAAGGCAACCTCGGCACTGCGCGCACCCACTTCGAAAGCGCGCGCGCAATTCGACCCGATTCGCCCGAGGTGGCGGATGGATTGCGGCAGTTGCAGCAAATCGAGAGCTCGCGCGCCATCGCATCCTTGCGCGAGCGCGCCGAGACGGCGGAAGCTGCCGAGAAATGGAGTGAAGCCGCTTCTCTCTACCAGACAATCGTCAAAACCCAGGATAATCTCTCCTTCGCCGAGGAAGGGCTGAAGCGAAACCGCGAGTTGGCCCGAATTGCCGGGGGCATCACAAAATTGCTCAATGACCCGACCTTGCTGTTTCGGCCCAAAACCCTCGAGGAGGCGCGCGACCTGATGCAGCTTGGGCGGCGTTCCACGGAGGGGAGACCCAAGCTCGCCGAGCAGGTGCGAAACCTCGAGATCGCGGTGCAACTCGCCTCGACACCAATTTCCGTTGCATTCGAATCCGACACGGTCACCGAAGTCGTCATACGCGGGATCGGAACACTCGGGAACTTCGCCCGCCGCGACGTCCCACTCAAGCCCGGCCGCTACGTCGTAGTGGGCCGAAGGAACGGATACCGCGATACGCGAAGCGAGATCCTGGTCATTCCGGGCAAGCAGCAGCCAGTCGTGGAAGTCCGGTGCACCGACGAGATCTAAATCGAGCGAGGATACGCTTCCGTGGTTGACGTGAGCCATATCGTCCTCGCGCACGACGGCAGCGAGCAGCGCTTCGAAGTGGACGCACTTCCGCTGTCGATCGGCGCACGCGCAATCGATGAAATTCGAATTCCAGTCGCAGACACCTCGTCCGCGGTCGCTTCGATTGGTTCTCTCGATGGAAGCGCATTCATTCAAAGCGCCAAGTCGACCGAATCCGTTCTGATCAATGGCGAACCCCTGAGCGGATCGCGCCGGATCGAGGATGGCGACGCGATTCGAATCGCAGGCGTCGAGATCGCCTGTTCGATCAGCGGTGACACGCTGCGACTCGATTGGAGCCGAAGCCCGGCCGCAGCCGTGTCCAATGCCGAGAGCGGAAACCGCACGGCTCGCGGCAACTCACCCGACGTCATTCCCCCGACCCCGTTCCGCCCCTCCGGCGTGGGCCCCGCAACCACCGCGCGCAAGCGAGTCAGGCCCGCCGTCGTCGTGACCTGGGGGATCGGAATCTTCCTGCTGGTGCTGCTCTGGTTCAGCTTCACTGCGGTTTCGGTTCGCCTGGTCGTCGATCCCGCCCCAGACGAAATCGATCTACCGACTGCGTTGTTCGGTTTTCACATTGGCGAGCGCTATCTGCTGCGGCCCGGATCTCATGAAGTCGTCGTCGAGAAAGAGGGATACCAGCCATTGGAGGCGACGATCGAAATCACGAGGGCGCCCAACCAGCGAATCTCCCTCACGCTGACAAAGCTGCCGGGCATCGTGACACTGATCAGCCGGCCCGTGGGTGGCGCCGTCATCGCGGTCGATGGTGAAGAGGTGGGCATCACGCCCATCGAGGCGCTCCCGATTCCGCCCGGGGCGCATCACCTGAGCTTTCGCGCTCCCCGACACCTTCCGGCCACGCTCGAAATCGAAATCGAGGGAGCGGGAAAGGAACAGGCTTTCGAAATCGAGCTGATTCCAGCCTGGGCACCGATTTCACTTGCATCCGATCCAACTCGCGCAAGTGTTTGGATCGACGGCGTCGAGGTGGGCGAAACGCCGGGGCGTTTCGAACTCGATGCGGGAACGCGCGTAGTCGAGCTTCGGCTCGAGGGGCACAATACTTGGAAACGCGAAATCGAAGTCATCTCCGATCAGCCCCAGACACTCGCGTCGATCGCGCTGACCAGAGCCGACGCTCGGCTGCATATCGATAGTGTCCCATCGGATGCCCAGATCGTCGTCGACAATGCGTCTCCGGGGCGCACCCCGATGGACCTCAGCCTGGCATCGGAAGAAATTCACGAGATTTCACTGTTCAAGATCGGCCACGAACTGGCCATGCGAACCATCGAGCTCGAGCCGGGAGAGCAGAGAAACCTCGCGATCAAACTCAAACCGCGGATCGGCATCATCGACCTGATTGCGCACCCCGCCGGCGCTACGCTTAGCGTCGATGGCAATCCCGCCGGAGATGCGAGCCAGAAGCTACAGCTGCTGGCCTCGCCACATACGCTCGTGATCCGGAAGCAGGGCTTCCAGGATCAACGCGTAACGGTGACACCTCGGCCGGGTTTTCCGCAGCGCATCGAGATCCGGCTCGAAAAATTGGGGGAGCCCGCGCAAAGTGGTGCGAAAGAGACCGTAACGGCAATCGGACAGGAGCTCGTATTGGTAAATCCGGGGACGTTCGCGATGGGCTCTCGCCGCGGAGAACCGGGGCGCCGTCCGAACGAGACCGAGCGGCATGTGCAGCTGACGCGGGCCTTCTACATCGGCGCCAAAGAAGTGACCAACCGCGATTTCAGACAGTTTTCGCCAGGACACGCCCCTGCCGCCTTTGCCGGATTCGAATTAAACGGCGACGATCAACCAGCGAGCCAAATCGCCTGGCAGGACGCCGTTCGCTTCTGCAACTGGCTGAGCCGAAAAGAGGGATTACCACCCGCATACGAAGAGCGCGGCGGGGATTTCGCCCTGATCGAACCAGTCGGCACGGGCTACCGCTTGCCGACAGAGGCGGAGTGGGCCTGGGCGGCGCGTTTCGCGGCGGGCGCTTCGAATCACCGATTTCCGTGGGGCGATCAAACCGTACCGCCGCCGGGATCGGGAAATTACGCGGACGCATCCGCAGCCGGAATCGTGTCGAGCGCACTGCTCTCCTATCGAGATGGTTTCCCGGTTTCCGCGCCGGTCGGAGCTCATGCTGCAAACGAGCTGGGACTCTACGATGTCGGTGGAAATGTTGCCGAGTGGGTCCACGACCGATACAGGATCTATTCGAACTCGAGCGCAGCGGCTCCGGCGAAGGATCCCACGGGCCCACAAACGGGTGGATTGCGCGTGATCCGCGGCTCGAGCTGGAAACACGCTGGCGAAACGCAATTGCGTCTCAGCTATCGCGATTACGGAAAAGAAGCAAAGGAAGACATTGGATTCCGCATTGCACGCTATCAGAAATAGGCGCAATCACTCGATGATGCGCGGGATCTGCGCGATCGCATCCACAGTGCTCGCCGTAGCGCTGGTCGCGGTCTCCCACTCGTGGCTTGCTGGCGCAGATGAACCCGAGCCTGAATCTCACGAGAGTGAGACAGAAGTGATCGAGGAGACGGCAAGCGATTCTCCCGAGGTGACTCCGACCGCCGCCAAGCCGAGCCCCGCCAAACGGTCGAAGAAGATTTCAAAGCCGTTCGAGCCAACCGAGAGGATCGAAGCGGAGTCGGTCATCTCCTTCCCTACGAACATCTAGAGGCCGCCCATGCGATTTCGATTTCCCTTCCAACGAGAACTTCCCTTCGAGTTCGTATACGAACTCTTCTCGTTGCTGGCTGCAATCATTCTCGTGCACGCCGTCTACGTCACACTCGTTCGGCCGCTTGCCGCCGCAGATCTCGAACAACAAGCGATTCGAATCGAGCAGGAAGAAAACTACGTGCCGGAGCGCTCCGTCTACGTGGTCATCCGCGATCTCGAGCAGGAAGCCTGCTTCGTCTTGATGCTCTGGGCGTTCGCAATCCTCGGCTACAAGGGAAAGACCGTAATTCGAGAGCGGATGCTGCTTCACGAGAACCTGATTCCCATAGAGGAGGGGACCAAGATCCTCTACAGCGACGCGCGCAGTTTCGATCGGCATATCCGATCACTGCCCGATAAAGTGGTTCACTCATTTCTGCCACGCTGTTTGCTGGCCGCCTTGCACCGCTTCGAGTCGAGCCGGAGCATCTCGGACGCTTCGGCCACCGTCGAGTCACTGTGCCAGGCAGAGGGCGAACGACTCGACTCCGAACTCTCGATGATCCGTTACATCGTGTGGGCGATCCCGTCGATCGGTTTCATCGGAACCGTGCGCGGCATCGGCCAGGCATTGGCGCTCGCCTACCAGGCAATGGAAGGAGACATCACGGGTGTGACCCAGAGCCTGGGCGTCGCCTTCAACTCGACATTCGTCGCGCTGCTGCTGAGTCTCGTTCTGATGTTCTTCGTCCACCAACTGCAACTGCTCCAGGAGCGCCTGGTGCTGAACACCCAGGATTACTGCGGAACCCGCCTGATCAGGCATATGGAGGTCGGTCCGAACGACCCGGTATGACGACCCTCGCCATCGAACTCAACGACGCATCGATCGCGGTTGCACGATCAGACCGATTGTTGGCGACCGAACCCGGCTGTGCGATCGAAACGAGAGACGGCATCGCGTTCGGCGACGCGGCGCTGCGATCGAGCCGCCTGCGACCGCGTGATGCAAACAACCGCTATTGGGCTGATCTCAGCGTCGGCCCGCTTGCGAGGCCACTCTCGAACGCGAAGAGCGCCGCGGACCTCGCACACGCACAGCTCCTCCAACTCTGGAAACGCTTCGGTGAGTCGGCCGACAATGTTCTACTGGCTGTTCCCGGCAGCTTCGATCGCGAGAAACTCAGCTTGTTGCTGGGAATTGCGAGCGCTTGCGAGATGCCCGTGGCCGGCCTGGTCGACGCGGCGGTTGCGGCTTGTCACCGCCCCTACCCCGGCTGGGACTCCATCCACGTCGAAGCCCAGCTGCACGGATTCGGGCTCACACAGATCGGCCACGCGCAACGCGGCAGCGGCGACGAAGCCGTCGCCGAAACCTTCGAAACCGTGAGCCAGACCGGAGTGGCCCAGCTTCACGAGCGCTGGGCTCGGCGGATCGCCACAGCCTTCATCGCGCAAACCCGATTCGATCCGCTCAGCGACGGAAAGACCGAGCAGCGCCTGTTCGATGCGCTTCCGGGTTGGCTCGAGGCTTTCGGCAGCCTGCCATCCGCGACCGTGGAATTCGATCTCGATCGGGTGACCAAGAGCATTCAACTCGCAAGGCAAGACATCGTCTCCGAGGCCGCGGACGTCTATGACCGCCTCGCAGATCGCGTGTCCGCTGCTCGGCACCCGGGTCGAGGGCTGACGGTACGGATGGGTTCCGTATTGGCCCGCCTACCGGGAGCGAAGGAACGCCTCAGCCAGATCGCGGGAGTGCGCGTCGTCGAACTTTCGGCGGGGGCCGGAGCACTCGGTGCGCTCGCTTGCGCGAGTGACATCCGCTCCACACCGGGACAGACGACCCTGGCCAGATCCGTCGGTTGGCGAGCGCCCGCAGACCCACTTCCCGCGCTGCGATTCGATGAGTTGGATGGCTCGGTTTCGGAAGCGACTCACCTCCTGATCCGCGATACCGCCCACCCGATTGGCGAAAGAAGCCTGAGGCTGCGCTTCGCAGAATCCGGGCGGCTACAGATCATCGCGGAAAGCGCGGACGAGCGCGCGGGCTTCGCACTTCGACGTTCCGAAGCCGGGCTGCAACTCGAGTGCGCTGAGGGTATCAGCGTGTTGGTCAACGCAAACTCTGCGGAATCCGGCACCCGACTCCACTCGGGCGATCGCATTACAGTCGTCGGCTCAACCGAAGAAGCGCGGTTGATCGCGGTGAAAAACGATGGCCCGTAGACCGGTCAACGCATTTGCACTCTCGTTTCTCGACTGCATCTGCTGCGGGTTCGGAGCGGTGATCCTCGTCTTCATGATCATCAGCGCGAAAATTCAAGAGGATTCCAGCGAGAAACTCGAAGGTCTCGAGTCGAATCGCCTACGCCTGGAAAGCCTGGCGATGGCCGGTGAGCGTGTGCTCGCTCAGTTGCGAGCCGATTTCGCCCAGATCTCCGATCAGCAAGCGCTGGCAAGTGGAATCAAGGACCGGCTCGGCGAGGACGTCCTCGCTGCCGAAGGCGAACTGGACGTCTACCTGGACGCAAAGGCCGACCTCGAGGCACGAAAGGAACGGCTCGCCAAACTCGAAGGCATCAAGAAGGCGGCGGCGGCTGAAATCCCCGAGGAAGACGGGAGCCAAACGCGAACGATCATTTCGGAGGGCAACCGACAGTACCTGACCGGCCTGCGCATGGGTGGCCGGCACATCCTGATCCTCGTCGACGCATCGGCGAGCATGCTGGCGTCGACAATCGTCAACGTCGTCCGGCTTCGCTATCTGCCGGACAAAGAAAAGATTCGCTCGAAGAAGTGGCAGCAGGTGGTCGGGACCGTCGACTGGCTGACCGCCAACATTCCGGGAGACAGCCGATTCCAGATCTACACCTTCAACACGAAGGCCACCCCGCTGCTCAGTGAGAAGGGCCGCGGCTGGCTCGATGTTGGCGACGGCTCCGTGCTCGATGAGGCGGTCGATCGCCTGCGCGTAACCGTGCCCAAGGACGGAACCAGCCTCCACTCGGCGTTCTCTGTCGTCGCGACCATGCATCCTCGACCGGACAACGTCTATCTGCTCGTCGATGGCCTCCCAACCCAGGGTGCGTCGCCGCCGAAGAAATCCATGGTTTCGGGCAAGCAGCGGCTGAAGCATTTCAGTCGAGCGATTCGCAATCTCCCGCGCGGCGTACCGATGAACGTGATCCTCTATGCGATGGAAGGTGACCCCTACGCGCCCGACTCCTTCTGGAAGTTGTCGCGCAATACCCAGGGCTCGTTCATCAGCCCGGCGTTGGATTGGCCGTGAATCGGAAAAAACGCCGCGATACGGGAGCCGCGGGGCTTTCTTTCCTCGACTGTATCTGCTGTGGCTTCGGCGCGGTGATCCTGCTGCTCGTCATCGTCAAGGTGCACGACCCGATTTTCACCCAGGAACAGCGGGTCGAACTCATCTCCCTGATCGCCCAACTCAAGGCGCAGATCATCGACGTCGAGCAGGACACAGAAACCCTTCAGTCCGAACTGGACGCGGCCCAGAGCGAAATGGAGCGCCTCGAGTCCGAAGCGAACGATCTCGCGGCGCGCCTCGCCCAACTCAGAGGGACCGAGAGCGAAGCCGATGTGGTCGCCGCCCTGCAGGCGGCGGCAAAGCGCGCGGAACAAAAACTTTCTACGGAAGTCGAACGGCTTCGCCAATACCGGAGGACCACACCAGACGGCACGGTGGCTGGCATCCCGGCCGATAGCGAATACATCATCTTCATCATCGACACTTCTGGGAGTATGCTGAACTACAACTGGCCGAGGGTCCTGCAGAAGGTCGAAGAAACCCTCAACGTCTACCCCAAGGTCAAGGGCATCCAGGTCTTGAATGACATGGGAAACTACATGTTCACCCAGTACGCGGGGCGCTGGATTCCGGACTCACCCAATCGGCGCCGCCTCATTCTCAAGCAGCTGTCGAGTTGGCGCGCGTTCAGCAACAGCAGCCCTGTCGAGGGAATCGAAAAGGCGATCGACACCTACCACGACTGGGACAAGGAGATCAGCATCTACGTGCTCGGCGACGAATTCACGGGCGAATCGGCGCAAAGGGTCATCGACCGCGTCGCGCAACTAAATCGCCCGGACGCGCGTGGCCGGCGCCGCGTGCGCGTGCACGCGGTGGGTTTTTCGATCGATATCGACAATGCCGAATTCCAGCGCACGAGCCGCCGCTTCTCTTCGTTGATGCGTCGCCTATGTCTCGAAAATGGAGGTACCTTCGTAGGGCTATGATCACACCTCGCGCCAGATACACCGGGGAGAGCTGACGATGCGAAACGCGATCTTCGCGATGGGCGAGGTCTGGTGCAGAGGGCGCCGATCGCGGCTCGCGGCGCTCTGTGTTGCGCTGGGATCTGCACTCGCGCCGGCGAACGCTGCCATTGCCGATGATCTCAGTGAAATGACGGTACTGGTCATTCTGGATGGCGGCCTCCGCTACGAGGGCCCCACACGCAACGGAAAGATGCACGGGGAGGGGAAGCTCGCCTTCCCCGATGGGCGGGCCTACGAGGGTGAATTCACAAAAGGCAAGATCGAAGGAGAGGGAGTCTACAGTTACCCCGATGGCCGCAGCTATGTCGGCAATTTTCGCGACGGAATGCGCAACGGCTACGGCATCCTCGAATTTCCAAACGGAGAAATCTACGAGGGCAACTGGCTCAACGACAAGAAAAGCGGACAGGGAATCGTCATCTGGTCTGACGGCGAAAAATATGTGGGCGGTTTTCGCGCCGGCAAGATGCACGGAAAGGGCGTCTACACCTACTCGAATGGCCGCGTCCGAGAGGGGGTGTGGAAGAATGGAGAACCCCTGCAAGACACGACCCCGTTGACACCTCGCTGAGAGACTCGCCTCAGCCGGCTTCGGCAGCCAACTGATCCCAGCGCTCCGCAAACGCCTGAAAGAGCAGCGCGTCTTCGGTCGCAACACCGATCTCGCGGTTGAACCGGTAGGATGGCTCCGACCAATTGAAGCTGCCGAAGATCGTCGACTTCTGGTTCGTAGACTCTACGAGCGCAAATTTGTCGTGCATCGGAATCCACTCGTCGGAGACCAGGCGGCGCACCGAGATCCCCGCATGGATCAGTCGCTGCTCGACTTCGAGCGGTACGCGCCGGTGCGTCGATTCCGTGAGTATCTCGATCTCCACACCGCGTGCGGCGAGTGCGCAGAATCCACTCAGCGAAGAAGATCCGCTGAAGTGGGAAGCCGCGATGCGAACACGTGAACCGCGCTGCAGGTCGAGCATCAATTCCATGATCGGATGACGTCGCGCGCGCGGCCAGAAATAGACCGAATAGCCACCGTGCCGCAGGCAGCGGTTGGCACTCGCCGCGAAGCGGTCGGAGCAGCCGTGCCGCGCAGTGTGAAGACCCCGCGCGTGTTCGATGAGATCGCCCACGAGATTGGGATCGCGGAGTTCGACGAGCAGGTTGTGGGCTCGATCGTGGTCGCCGATCACCTCGATCACTTCCGGCTCGGCTTCAGGAGAATCGCCAGAAGGATTAAAGGATCCGACGAATGCAGCCGGAGACGGGTGCGAGAAGCAGTAGAGCTTCTCGTGCAGACGCGGCCGCGAGATCTTGCCGAGCGGCGTGCCATCGAGACGACCGCGCACGACGCGCAGCCCATCCCCGAGTCCGGCCTCGAGCATTTCGATGACCGCATCGTTGGCGTGAGGTGTCCTCGGGTGACCGTCGAGCGTCACGCGCACATCGACGCCGCGCCCGCGCGCCTCGACGAGTGCAGCGGCGAGCCGGCGATCGCGGAAGTAATAGGTCACCCAGTCGATCGACCCGCCCGCGGGAACGAGTGCGATCCGCTCGGCGAGTAGATCGCGCAGCAACCCGACTGGGCGATCGGGGCCGCCAAAATGCACATGGCTATCGCTCATCGCCACCCCTCACGGGGACGTTGTTGAATAGTTGAGTTCTCGAATCACAGTTCGGGAATTCAACTATTCAACAACGTCCCCGCCTATTCAACAACGTCCCCGCCTACGGACTCAGTAGTTCCAGCCCAGGAGGTTCCAGTAGCCCAGGAACAAAACGAATGCGACGGAGACGCCGCTGAACATCGAAGCGTACACGCGATTCTTGACCTTTCCATCACCTTTCGCCCAGGAGGCCGCCGCGAGCACCACGAGCACCGCCGAAAGCAGCGCCGAAAGAATCGGCAGAATCAACAGCACCGCCACACTATCCGGGAAAAGATAGGTCTCCATCGCCTGCGCGATCATGACGAGGAACCAGGCCGCGAACACCAGGTTGAGGATCGAGAGTGCGTTGGCCGCCCTGTGGCTCCAGCGCTCGAGAACGGTTCTCTCGGGCGAGTTCTTGCGCCCCGTAAACGCTCGAACGAGCCGGATGACGAACACCAACAGACAGGCGCCGAGTAGCACCTGGTGAAAGCGAACGGTCTCGTACCATTGGATCTTTTCGAAGGCAAAAGTGGGCATCGGAAGCATGCGGGCGATCTCTCCGGCGTCGTCTTCCTCGAAGGCGATCGC